>JAKQLT010000050.1 GCA_029567025.1 Candidatus Omnitrophota bacterium
AATAATGCTAATAATGATAATTTTCGTAACATAAAGATACACCGTCCCTTCATTTTGAATCGATACAAAAAATATCGATGATAATAATAATAACCACCTACTTCAATTATATAAAACTTATTTGATTTTATCAACCCCGCGTATGAAAATATATTGATATTTTTAAGCGCAATTAACTTATTTTGATTTTGCTGTATTTTTAAAGGCCGCTATTTTTTGCCGTGGAGTTAGTTATTGAAAACCGCATCACAGATGTTTTTGACTTTATCTTTAGCGACGCCGTTCTTTTCTAATATAATTTCTACGGCTTCGCGCGTTAAATCCGCGCCGCCGTAAACTATAGGGTTTGCCGTAAGCTTTTTTATAGGCTTAAGGCGCATTATGAAATCGCGAGTATAAAAGTTCTGCGACGCCATTTCGGTTTCCTGATCTTTCTGGAGCTTTTGAAGCATTTTCAGATATTCGGTTTCATTGATTTCGGGCGTGCGGGTCTTTACTACTTCCGGCGTGACGCTCGTTTCGAAAGTCCTTAAGGAACCCAGGATTTTTGTATAGCTTGGCCCGCTTTTTAAAAGGTCTTCTACGAAAGAATTAAACCGCGTTTTTTCTTCGATGGTTTTTTCGGGTTGTATCGTTTTTTCTTGTTTGGGCATTAGAAGATTGAGGTTAACCACCGAGCTAACTTTATTTTTAGCGGCCGCTTTCAATATGGCTTCTCTTATTTCGGCATTGATTTCGTCAAATTTTTTAGATGTTTCTTCGGCTGAAAGGTAATAAATTTTTAAAAGCGATTTCTGGATCTTTTCAAATGAATCCAAAAGGCCCGCCATTTTTTTATTTCTGGTTTCAAGTTCGGTTTTGAATTTGGCTTCGATTTTATTATATTCCAAGGCTTTAGAAGCCTGTATTTTGAACCTGTCTTCTTCGCTCGCCGCGCTTTTGAGCTGAAGCTCGAAGCGTTGATTCATTGCGCCCATTTCGTCGTTTTTTAAGGAGTCGAGTTTATTGATTTCCTTTGAAAGGATTTCGATTTCACCCTTTAGTCTCTTGATTTCACTGGCGTTGCCTTCGGCGCCCTGGATGAAATCTTTCTGCCTGTTTTTAATTATCGTTTGAAATTCGTCGTGAGTAGTTCCGGGCTTTGGGGGTTTTATAAATAATCCTACTTTTTGATCGTAAAACTGCATGGCCGGATGAAGGGCGTAAATCATGGCTATATCGGCCGTGGCCAAAAAAGCTTCTTCGCCTGCTGCTGTTTCGTTTGCCGCTGCGCCTTCTGCTTTTGACTGCGCGCAGGAATTATTTATGCCTTGCGGAACGAAAGATAACAATAGCGAAGCCAGAACTACAGCGAGGCAAGAATAAAATTTTTTCATCAATAAACGACCTCCAAATATTTTTTATATATACTTGAAATTATTTTTACCCGTTATGAAGAGAAAGGACTGATAATTACGAAAAATTATTATAACAAATAACGGGCGCATTTGCAACAATTTTACCTTTAAAAATTATTATATAAAGCCTTTAAAAATATATTGTTTTTAGCGTCTTATTTTGATATAATTATCTAGCGGCTTTGCAACCGGCGGCCAGGCTTATCGGCCGGCATTTATTTTCGCCGCTTATTCTGGAGGTCTTTTTATGAGGGAAAAATTTCGTTATATCGCTAAATTAATAATTTATGCATCCTTGATCGCCTTACCCGCAAACTTTCAGACTTTATGCATGGCGGCCGATAAGAACGAGCCGGCCCAGACTGCGCCCGCGGGAGAACCTGTTATCGCTACCATAGATTTGGCGACGGTTTACGCGCTTCACCCGATGATGAACTATTACGATCCGGCGCTTAACTTGTTTATAAAACCAGCGCCAAAAGGGGCCACTCATGCCGACTTCGTAGCGCTTATATCCGAGCGGCGCAAGCAGTACAATAAAGAAGCGGCGGCAAAAGCCCATGAGCTGCAGAAAATAAAAGACGATATCGAAACGGTCTGGAAAGAAATAAAAAAATCCGGAACGAAAAAAATGACGGATTTTGATCTTTTAGAGAAAAAATACGCTCCGTTGCTTCAAAAAACGACCAATGAAGTTGAACTCAAAAAAAATCAGTTGCAGTACGCCGAAGCCAGCAGGGAATTTTACGATAAATATGACGCGGAGTTCAAGGGAAAGCAGAAAAAACTTTCTTCGCTTTTAGACGCGCAGGAAAAAATCCAATTTTCATTGCTGCGCAACTATTATCTCCCCCCCGAAGAAACGGATAAAATTTTCGAGCAAATCAACGCCGATATAAAAGAAGCGGTTAAAATAGCGGCTAAAAAGAATAACGTCAGGGCTGTTTTAAATTTTAACATGCTGAACGCGGATTTTAAAAACAAGTCTTTACAGGGTGAGGCGGCCGAAAAAAAACTTACGTCAGATGAAACGGAAGCGCTTCTCAACGACGGCCCCGACTATTCAAGAACGCTTGAAACGCTAAAGGCTTACGAGTCTTTTAACGATAAAACGCCAGGCTTTAATCCGCGGCTTTTTTCATCGGAGTTTTCACCGTCCGGCGGCCTTTCTGCGAGGCCTTTGGTCACGCGCGGCAAAGATCTCACCTGGTTCACCGTAATTACTTTGATGGTCAAAAACGGTATTCCTAAAGAAAAAGCCGAAGCGGTCAGCGACGTGATATCGGAAATTTATAAGATCGATAACGAATAAAGGGAGTTTCATTTGGCTAAAAAGCTTCGTATAATCACGCTCAAAAGGTTATACATATATTTTTTTGTAGGTGTGTCGATCCCTGTTTTATTTTACGGCGTTTCTCTGGCGTGCAGTTCTACCGACTATAACTATCAGGTTTTCTTTCAAACCGAAAAAGTCGCAAGCGACGGCGTAAATTACAATCCCATATCCGATTGCGTAAAAAAATTCTGCGATCTCACTTCAAACGTTTACGGGGTGCGCGGCGCGGGAGAAACTCTTGAAATCAAGCTT
>JAKQLT010000058.1 GCA_029567025.1 Candidatus Omnitrophota bacterium
CATTTTTTAACACCACACACACACCGCCAATCCCAATATTTTCTGTATGCGTTAAAACCACATCTTTACCTCTAACAGAATCAATATGCATGACAATTAAACAAGGATATTTGACACGAGGAAATTTTCTACGATTAATGCCTTCCCAAGCAGACATAAAAACCTCCTTTTTAACGTATGATGAGACTATTATAATACAACTTTAAGAAAATCATACCAAAGATTTATGAAGATTCTAAACCAAAATTTTATTTCTGCGCCAACGCGTTTTGATCTTCTTTTTTAAAAGGAATCTGCATACGTTCAATAGATAAGGCCTTTCCTGTTTTTTCATCAATGCGGACTAAAATACCACAAAGCATAATATCGTCTTCCGCCACATTAAAAGGCGTCGGTAAACTCGTTAAAAACCGTTTGATAATATGTTCTTTATTTTGGCCGATCACAGAATCATAAGGGCCTGTCATCCCAACATCAGTAATATACGCCGTCCCTTGAGGCAATATTTTTTCATCCGCTGTTTGAATATGCGTATGAGTGCCAAAAACCGCTGAAACGCGGCCATCGATAAAATAACCTAAAGCGACCTTTTCGCTTGTTGCTTCAGCATGAAAATCAACGACAATAATCGATGTTTCTCGCCGAATAATATCAATAATCTTTTCTAATGTTCTAAATGGGCATTCCACCGCATAACGAATAAATACACGACCTAAGATATTCACAACGCCAACTTTTATACCGCTTTTTGTTGTAACAATCGTATATCCTTTGCCAACAACGCCCTCTGGAAAATTAGCTGGCCTTAAAACACGATCATCTTCTTTTAAATAACTTTCTATATCTTTTTGATCCCAAGCATGATCGCCTAAAGTCAACACATCAGCGCCCATATGAAAAAGATTTTTCGCAATCCGGCCGGTTAAACCTGAACCGCCCGCCGCATTTTCAGCGTTAACGACAACCAGATCAATGGCGAGATCTTTTTTTAATTTTTCAACCAATCCGGCAATCGCATAGCGACCGGGCTTGCCAACCACATCTCCAATACAAAGAATATTCATATAAAAATCCCCTGTATAAAATTTAGCCTATAGCGTATAAAAAAATTAATCAGTATCCGCTTTCTGTTTTATTTTGCTATTTCAATCGCGCGTTTCTCGCGCACCACAATCACTTTAATTTGTCCAGGATATTCCATTTCTTCTTCGATTTTCTTTCTCATATCACGAGCCATCACAATGGCTTCATCATCATTGATATGTTCAGGATCAACCAAAACACGAATTTCGCGTCCAGCTTGCAACGCGTAAGATTTCGTAATTCCTTTAAACGAGTTTGCTATTTTTTCCAAATTTTCTAAACGTTTAATATAAGCATCCAATGTTTCCGCACGAGCGCCTGGTCGAGCCGCACTAATCGCATCAGCCGCGCAAACAAGCGCGCCATAAATAGAAGTCATTTCACGTTCTTCATGATGCGAGGCAATCGCGTTGACGACTTCATCTTTTTCTCCATGTTTCTTAGCTAAATTCGCGCCCGCAATCGCATGCGTTCCTTCTTCGACATCTTGACTGATAACTTTTCCAATGTCATGCAAAAGCCCGGCGCGTGTGGCTATTTTCACATCCAAATTTAAATGTGTCGCAATAGCACCGCACAACATCGCCACTTCCTTAGAATGTTGTAAAGCATTCTGTCCATAACTGGTACGAAATTTAAGACGGCCTATCAGTTTAATCAATTCCGGATGAAGCCCGTGGACTTTAAGATCAAATGCGGCTTTTTCTCCTTCCTCTTTAATGGTAATATCCAAATCACGCTGAGCACGCTCAACAACCTCTTCAATCCGTCCCGGGTGAATACGTCCGTCGGAAATCAAATTTTCAAGCGCTAATTTCGCGACCTCCCGTCGATACATATCAAAACCTGAGATCGTGACCGCTTCTGGTGTATCATCAATAATAATATCAACGCCCGCTGCGGCTTCAAGCGCTCGAATATTACGCCCCTCACGGCCAATAATACGACCTTTCATTTCATCATTGGGAAGAATAACCATTGTCACGGTTGAAGATGCCGTATGTTCCGATGCACAACGCTGAATAGCTTGCGCTAAGACATATTGGGCTTTTTTATCAGAAACTTCTCGTATTTCCTCTTCGGCTTTACGAATGCGCGTAGCTTTTTCATGAACCAAATCTTCTTCCAAGCGCGATAAAAGAAGTTTTTTCGCATCCTCTTCCGTCATGGAAGAAATGGTCTGCAATCGCTTTTTTTCCTCTTCAACTAAAACATTTAATTCTTGTGATTGCTTTTGCACCTTTTCTTCATTCTCATGTAACAATGCCAAACGGCCATTAATATCTTTCTCTTTCTTATCCAAAAGATCTAATCGGCGCTCAATATTTTCTTCTTTCTGCACAATGCGTTTTTCCGCTTGCGCCATTTTTTCTGTTTTATCCCGCGTCTCTTTTTCAAATTCTTCGCGCAATTTAATCGCAAAATCTTTTCCTTGCAATTGCACTTCTTTACGCAATGTTTCCGCTTCTTTTTGAGCCAAATCAATTAAGCTTTTAGCTTTTTGTTGAGACTCTTTAAGTTGTTTATGTGCAAAAATCCATCTAAGAAAATATCCAGCAAAAAAAATGACAATAGCGGATACAGATAAAATAATGCTTTGAACATAAATGCTTGACCCCGAATCCATATATAACTCCTCTCTATGTAAGAAAAAACAATAGTGATTCACACTATGTTCGTATCATGATAAAAATTTAACCTGTTATCTAATTACAGATCACATCGGACACAGAAATATCATGTTTCTGTGTAAGAGGAAGGTCGTCCACGATTTGAAAATCAAAAGCCAAGCCAATGGTAGGAATCCGTGAAGGTAAGCGACTTAAAAAGCGGTCATAATAACCACCGCCTCGGCCTAAACGACGATTCTGCCGATCAAAAAGAATGCCCGGAACAATCGCAAGATCAATATCGCGACAATTAATCTCAGCCGCTTTATTCTTCTTAGGTTGAAGAATAGAAAACGGCCCTTGCTCAAGGTCTGTGTTTAAGTTTTCTACCAAGGTAGGAATAATCGCCTTTGAATATTTAATAATTCTCGGCAATCCGATTCTTTTTCCTAATTTTTGTGCTTGTCGTATCATTTCAAACGTATCGACTTCCCCATCAAAAGATGCGTAAAACAAAATAATTGCAGCGCTTTTGAATTCTCGTGTTGTAAAGAGCTTCTGTTGAATCACGCGGCTCTTTTCTAATCGATCGTCCTCCTTCTGATTTCTTAAAAGCGTTAAAGCTTTTTGTCTTAAAGATTCTTTTGTTTCTCGTTGTTTCCCTAAATTCATTGATGACGTTATATTATCATTCTTATAATAAATTAACAACAAAAAATATTAAACACCCCAACTTATTACTTTGAAAAACGCCTTTATTTCTTACGCTCTTTCATTCTCTCTTTGATCTTTTTTTCATATCCGATATCTGTCGGCTCATAATAAGTCGCTTTAACGGATAAATAATCTTGTTTCACATAATGACCTTCATAATCATGCGCGTATTTATAATCTTTTTGATGACCTAATTGTTTAGCTCCAGGATAAGATGCGTCTTTTAAATGAACAGGCACTTCTTGCATTTTATTATTGCGAACATCATCCAACGCTTTGTCAATACCTAAATATGCCGCATTCGATTTTGGCGCACAGGCAACATACACAGCCGCTTGCGCTAAAGGAATTCGCGCTTCTGGAAGGCCGATAAACTCTGAAACTCCTAAAGCTGCATTTGCTAACACCAGAGCTTGCGGATCAGCTAATCCCACGTCTTCTGCCGCGCAAATACAAATGCGTCGGGCAATAAACCGCGGATCCTCACCCGCATAAATCATTTTGGCCATCCAATACAAAGCGGCATCCGGATCCGAGCCTCGCATGGATTTGATAAAAGCAGACGCCGTATCATAATGCGCATCGCCATCACGATCATACACCACTTGTTTCTTTTGTATCGACTCTTGCGCCACAAAAAGAGTAAAACAGATTTCTCCTGATGATGACGTCGGCGTTGTGCGGCATCCGATTTCAAGCGCGTTTAAAGCCCGCCGCGCATCGCCATCGCATATCTCTGATAAAAATTCTAAAGCGTTTTGTTCTATTTTAATATTTAATCCTCCCAATCCTTTTTCTTTATCGTCAAGCGCGCGCTGTAAAATCATCATAATATCTCGAGCTTCTAATGATTTTAATTCAAAAACAAGCGAACGGGAAATTAAAGGGCTAATCAAAGAGAAAAACGGATTAAAAACAGTAGCGCCAATTAAAATCAAATAGCCTTCTTCCAAATCCGGCATCAAAACATCTTGTTGCGCCTTATTAAACCGATGAATTTCATCAATAAAAAGAATAGTTTTACGATTCGTTGTTATTTTCCGCTGTTGACTCGCCACAATAATACGTCTTAAATCATCGACATTAGAAGAAACAGCATTAATGCTTTCGAAATAACTCTTTGTTTTATGACTGATGCATCGCGCGAGCGTTGTCTTGCCGCAACCCGGCGGGCCATACAAAATTACAGAACTCATTCGGTCGGATTCAATAGCACGTGTCAGCAATTTTCCTTCGCCTAAAATATGTCTTTGACCAACATAATCTTTAAGCTCTTGAGGACGCATGCGCACGCTTAAAGGAGCGTCTTTTAATCGAGCCACTTCTTCTTGAGAGGAAAAAAGTGTTTCAGATTGAGAGGGGGAGTGTGATTTCTTTTTCATGAAAAAAATTTTGAAATAAAAATCCCCCGCTTATGCCGTTGAGAAATATAAAAGTGAACCTGTTAAACAGGTGGGGACATCTCTAAAGTCCCGATGGGTTTTTTAGAAGTTAAGCCCCCTTATAAAAAGTGTTGGTTCTTTTTATTTTTTTCCCTCACGCACACAGCAGGGGAATTATCATCAAAGATCAAAAAAATCTCATAACATCTATTTATTATTATAACAGAAAAATTATCTTTTAATAGCGTTTAATCGTTCCACTAACGCCCGATTAATGGCTTCATGAATAACGCTCACTTCGCTTTCCGTTAATGTTTTAGCGCGGGATTGATAAGTAAGAGAAAAAATAATGCCCCGATAACCTTCGGGAATTTTGTCGCCACAATATTCTTCTTTAAAAATAATTTGAGCTAAAATATCTTGGCCATATTCGAATGCAATTTTTTTAACCTCATCAAAAGAAATACTTTTTGGGATCGCTAAACTAATGTCATAAATAATCGCGGGATAATCGCAAAGCGGTATAAATTTTTCTTGGGCCGACATCTCAATATAAAGCGGCTCTAAACATATTTCGGCATAAAACACAGAATTTTGTTTAATATCCCAGCGTTGTAAAACTTCTAAATCCACTTTTCCTAAATAACCTATTTTTTGAGAACCGCAATAAATATCGGACTGAATGCCTTTTTGTAAAAAAGATTTTTCAGAAATTTTAAAAATAATATTCTTAATACCTAAACGATCAAAGGCCTGTTCCAGCGCACCTTTAAGATCGTAAAAATTAACATCTTCTTTCTTAAGCTGGCGCCAATCCGACGATCTTTTGCCTGTCAAAACAAGAGCCAATGTGTCTTTTTCCTCCTGCAAACCATATATTTTTCCAATCTCAAACAACCGTAAATCTTTTTCATTCTTATTCATATTGGATAAAACAACAGCCAAAAGACTCGGCAACAACGACGGACGCATAATTTCCTGCTCTTGACTTAAAGGATTTAAAACGCGAATAGGCGCCAAATCTTTTTGCTGAAAACATTCAAGCGATTTTTCACTCACCATCGCATAAGTCACGACTTCATTAAATCCTTGCGCAATAAAAAATTCGCGCATATTTTCTCGTCGTTGTCTTTTAGTATACTCAGGAATATTTATCACCTTGACAGTTGGCAAGCTCGATGGAATATGCTGATATCCATAAATACGCGCGATTTCCTCCATAATATCAACAGAAGATTTAATATCTTCACGAAAAGACGGCGGTGTTACCTTTAAAACATTCTGCGGTAATACGCAAACAATACACTCTAATTTTTTTAAAATTGCCACACAATCTTGTTGCGTGATACAAGCGCCCAAAAAATGATTAATCTCTTTCAAAGAAATTTTTAAAGAATGCGCTGTTTTTTTCCGTCGTAACACACAAGAATCACTATAAGAAACAATCTGCCCGCCGGTTAATTCCACAATAAGATTTACAGCCCTTTGAGAAGTTTTTTTAACAGTTGTAAAATCAAGACCACGCTCAAAACGATAAGACGAATCTGTGGATAGTCCTAACTGCCTCGAAGCTCGTCGGATAAGAATCGGATCAAAAAACGCGCTTTCCAAAAGAATATTTTTTGTTTCAGGTGTCACCTCTGTTGCTTTTCCGCCCATAATACCGGCGATCGCAACAGGTTTTTCTTGATCCGCAATCACTAAAATTGACTCATCAAGCTTGCGCGTGACATTATCAATCGTAACGATTGTTTCATTTTTTCTCGCCCGTCGCACAATAATCTTATGACCGCACAATTTATCATAATCAAACGCATGCAATGGCTGGCCGTATTCCATCATACAAAAATTCGTAATATCGACAATATTACTAATCGGACGCAACCCCACAAATTCCAAATGCTGTTGCATAGATTTTGCTGACGGACCAACAGCAACATGATCAATAACAGCACCTATATAACGGCTACAGCCTTTTTCATCTTCAATAGAAATAGAGCAACGCTTTTGAGGAAATTTTATGTTCGCCATTCGCGGATATTGTAATTTTTTATTAAAAATCGCTGACACTTCACGCGCAATGCCTAACATATTTAAACAATCCGGACGATTTGGCGTCACTTCAATCTCAAAAATCGTATCGCCCTTGATCGTTGCCACAGATTCCACTTCTAATCCTGCCATTGTGAGCTTATCAGACAGCTCTTTCGCCGAACAAGAAATAGCCACATATTCTTTTAGCCAATTAAAACTAATCTTCATAAGAGATTCTTTTTAAAATTGTTTTAAAAAACGATTATCATTTTCAAAAAATGTCCGTATATCATTAATGCCATATTTTAACATCGCGATGCGTTCAACGCCCATACCAAAAGCCAAACCCGTATAACGTCCTTTCGGGTATCCAACGGCCTTAAAGACATTCGGATGCACCATACCGCAACCCATGATCTCTAACCATTTTTTCTTACCGTGTGTCCAAGAAATATCCACCTCCGCCGACGGTTCAGTAAACGGAAAAAAATGCGGACGAAAACGCATAAGGGTTTGAGCGCCAAAAAATCTTTTACAAAAAACCTCCAACAATCCTTTCAAATCAGAAAATTTCACATCACGGTCCACCAAAAGCCCTTCTATTTGATGAAACATAAACGAATGACTTGCATCAACTGCATCCGGACGATAAACTTTTCCAGGCACTAAAACAGCCATCGGCGGTTTATATTGTTTCATCACACGAATTTGCACCGGAGAAGTCTGACTGCGTAATAATAAATTTTTATTTTTTTGAGTAGGATCTTTTTTACCCACATAAAAAGTATCAAAACCATCGCGCGAAGGATGATCTGGGGGAATATTAAGCGCGTCAAAATTATTAAATTCCGACTCAATTTCAGGCCCTTCATAAACCACAAAACCTAATTTCTGAAATAACGCGCAAATATCATCAATCGTGCGCGTCAGAAGATGTTTATGGCCTAAAGATTGATAAACACCAGGAATCGTAATATCAACCTGATCCTTTATTCCTTGAGAAGAAAATGAAATATCCTTTTGTTTTTTTTCTAAAAGGACCTGCAAATAAATTTTAAACTCATTCGCACCTTTACCGATCAAAGGTTTTTCTTCAGAGGATGCTTGCGATAACGAAGCATAAATCTGCTGAAGAATCCCTTTTTTTCCTAAATATTTAATACGAAAAGATTCTAATTCTTGAGAATTACGAATTCCCTTAGATTCTTCGGTGGCCTGATTTTGTAATTCTTCAAAATTCCACGACATAAAAATATCTTCTCCTTAAGATAGCTGAGAGTCGCATTATAACATCAAAAATTTTTATATTCAAAGACTAAACTAAAAAGCCTTTCTAAATAATTTTCTTCGAAAAAAAAGTCCGTGTATTTGTTCTAAAGAAACGCCGCGTGAAAAAATAAGCACCTCATCATCCGGGTAAAGCCGTGTCTCGCCTTTCACTAAAAAAACCTGTTGATTGCGCTTAACAGCACCGAAAAAACAATGCGCTGGAATGTCCAAATCCTTAATAAACGTTTTAGTTGCTAAAGCGCCTTTTTGAACAACAACTTTTGTGATATTCACATCAGATGAAAAATATTTCTTAACAGCTAAGCATTCTTCAGCTTCATCAGAACATTGAAAAGCATTACCAACAAAATCATTTTGAAAAATAATAAGATCCGCGCCTGTTGTATTATCCATCATTCTTTTTTCCTCTCCGGCAATAAGAAGAATCGTCATTTTAACACCAAGTTGCTTAGCCAAAAAAATATGCGCCGCACAATCATCTCTAAGAGAGCAGGCTATTGCAATAAAAACATCCGTCGATATAATACCGTTTTTGATAAAAACATCTTTTAACTTTTTATCATTTTCACTGTCAACAGCGTCAAGCCACGTCACATTTTTATTTAAATTTCGTAATGTTTCGACGATATATGGCGCGATCTTCTCAGAACCCACAATCATAATATTATGATATTTTTCAGGCGCAGGGTTAATAAAAGTAATGAATTCCGCAATAGATTCCGACGGTAAAAGAACATAAATAATATCGTTTTTTTCCATCACAGTATCGCCTTGAGGAATGATCGCTTGCCCGTCACGAATCAAAATCACAATGGAAAACGGCCAAGGAAAATCCGCATCGGTAAAATCAACAATACGGGATCTAAAAATAGGAGAATGTTCTGTAATCTCAAAACGCCTTAAAAGTATTTTTCCGCTAAAAAATCCGCCAACAGGAAAACAGCCGGGCTGATCCATAGCCTGAATAATACGCTTTGTCACTAAATTGAAATCATTGCTCATAACTGTTAACCATATTCTTTCAAAAAATGAGGCTCTTCTTGTTTAAAAGAAAGAGCCTTATTCTTTATATCAATGATTTTAATACAATCCGCACGCTACGCTAAAGCTTTTTGAGCCACCGCGACTAATTTATTAAACGCGTCTGGCGCATTCGTCGCTAATTCAGAAAGCATTTTACGATTCATCACAACCTTAGCTTTTTTAAGCCCGCTCATAAAACGGCTATATGTCATACCCACTTCTCGACACGCCGCATTAATACGCAAGACCCAAATATTTCTAAATTGGCGTTTTTTCACTTTTCTATCGCGATAATGATAAACCAATCCGCGCATTAAGGATTTACGCGCTTGTTTATAACGTCGGCTTCGATGGCCAAATTGTCCTTTTGTCTGTTTTAAAACGCGCTTGACTCTTTTATGCCTGGCGACGTTTGTTCTTACTCTAACCATACGGCAACAGCCTCCTTATCTTCTTTGCATCAGCCGCTGACACATATCCCGCTCGTCGCAACTGTCTTTTTCGTTTTCTTGATTTTTTACCCAACACATGTTGGCGACCTGCCGCGCGTTTTTTTAATTTACCCGATTTGGTAATTTTAAAACGCTTGGCCGCTGATTTATTCGTTTTCAATTTCGGCATCGTTCTCATTCCTTTCTTTTAACATCTTAACAGCCGTTGGAATTAAAACCACATATAAAACCTTTCCTTCCATGGCTGGTGCTTTTTCTGGCGTCCCATACATAGCCGTATCTTTTAAAACGCGTTCAAGAATTTCTCGACCTAATTCCTGATGCATCATTTCACGGCCACGATAAAACATATTCACTTTCACTTTATCTTTTTTCTCTAAAAATCCGATAATCTGGCGCAGCTTCACCTGATAATCGCCTTCTCCAATATGCGGCTTTAAACGAATCTGTTTTAAATGGACCACATGCTGATTTTTCTTAATCCGTCGCTCTTTTTTCTCCTGATCATATTTATATTTGCTGAAATCCATAATACGACAAACCGGCGGTTTTGCTGTCGGAGAAATTTCGACAAGGTCCAATTCATTTTCAACAGCCAAATCAATAGCGCGACGAATACCCACAACACCTAATTGCTCCCCTTCGGGACCAATCACTCGAACTTCAGAAGCTCGAATTTTTTCGTTTATACGGACATACTTTTGAATGGCGACACCTCCTGTTAAAATTGTTTATTCTTAATCTCTTGATCTAAATCCTGGATAAACTGTTCAAAAGAAATTATTTTTTGTTCTCCTTGTGCAGAATATTTCCTAACTGCTACGGTTTGTTCTTGGGCTTCTTTATCGCCCACGACTAAAATATAAGGAATTTTCTTAACGGTATTTTCCCGAATGCGTTTATTCAAACTTTCATTTCTATCATCCATTATAACCCGCACATTATTATTTTGTAAATCTTGTTTTATTTTTATTGCATAATTATAATGCGTATCTTTTATCGGAATAATCGCTACCTGCACAGGCGCCAGCCATGACGGAAACGCGCCGCCATAATGTTCAATCAAAGTTCCGAAAAAACGCTCAATGCTTCCAAAAATCGCACGATGAATCATAATCGGACGCTTCGCCGTTCCATCCTCCGCTATATATTTTAAATCAAAACGTTCGGGAAGCGCGAAGTCACATTGTATCGTCGAGCATTGCCATAAACGATTTAAGGCATCCCGCAATTTAAAATCTATTTTTGGTCCGTAAAAGGCGCCCTCTCCCTCATGAACAGTATAAACCAAATTTTTTTCCTTCAAGGCTTCTTGTAAAGCTTGTGTCGCTAAATCCCAATTATCGACTTTTCCAATAAATTTTTCCGGCCGCGTGCTTAATTCAATATCAATATTTTTAAAACCAAAATCTTTCATCACATCAAAAACATAATCAATAACGCCTTTGATTTCTTCTTTGACTTGATCTTCTCGACAGAAAATATGCGCGTCATCTTGCGTAAACCCGCGCACGCGTAAAAGCCCATGAAGAACGCCGGCTTTTTCATAACGATAAACTGTTCCTAATTCCGCCATGCGTAACGGCATCTCCCGATAAGAATGCATCGAAGAATTATAAATAAGCATATGACCCGGGCAATTCATCGGCTTAACCGCGAATTCTTCGTTATCAATCTCTAAAAAATACATATTGTCACGATAATAACCCATATGCCCGCTTTGTTGCCACAATTTTCCTTTTAACACATGGGGCGTGATAACCGGTTGATACCCTCGACGAATATTTTGAGCATAAATATAATCTTCAATAATCTTCCGGACAATCGCGCCGTTGGTATGATAAAACACGAGCCCGCCGCCGGCGGTTTCATGATAAAAATTAAAAAGGTCTAATTGTTTTCCCAAAACACGATGATCGCGTTTTTTCGCTTCTTCTAACACGGTCAAATATTTTTGCAATTCTTCTTTTGTTGCAAAACACGTGCCGTAAATCCTCTGCAAACTTTCACGCTTTTCATCACCACGCCAATAGGCGCCAGCCACAGACAATAATTTAAACGCTTTTATCTCGCCCGTATAAGACACATGCGGGCCTTTACATAAATCCACAAACGCATTATCGCCCGTGGTATAAATAGACACATTTTCATCTTCCAAATTTTCAACTAATTCAACTTTATATTTTTCACCTTGTGCATTAAAAAATTTTATCGCTTCCGCCTTCTTCATAAAACTTTGCACAATAGGCAAATTTTTATTAATGATTTTCTGCATAGCTTTCTCAATAAGTTTTAAATCCTCATCAAGAAACGGTTCTTTTTTATCAAAATCATAATAAAAACCGTCGTCAATAGCAGGACCTATCGCAACTTTAACATCCGGCCACAACTCTTTAACTGCTTGCGCCATAATATGCGAACAGCTATGCCGTATTGTTTGTAAATCAAAAATCAGGGGTGTCATAGTCATATTCTTCAAGGAAGATATTTTGCTTTGAAATTTCCAACGGACAATCGATATAATTCACGTTCAATAGCTTTATTCTCTATAACGCCCAACAAATAAACAGTGCCGCGCGCGTTTAAAAGGCCGTCGTCTTCTATGCGTCTGATAGCGGTAAGGAAATAAGACTGCGCGAATTCAGGGACAAATAATTCCCATTGGCCTAATCGACGATTCATGCTTTTAATTTGGCTGATCAATCCTTTCATCGCTTTCGTAGGCCCTATCGTGGAACGAAAAGAATTCGCGGTCAGATCAGAGATGATCCCTTGAGGGGGCGTATAAAAAACTTCCGCATTATATTTTTCTCGATATTCATTAGCAACTTTAACAGACACATGTTCTCTTAAAATCACAAAACGCCTATTAGAAGTTTCTCCTATCAGTTGTTCTTCGTGGTAAACACTTGCACAACCATAAAAGAAAAGACACATTATAAGTAACATTTTAATAATTTTTTTATTCATAAAAACCACCCTTTTTAATATTCCCGTATCTAAAACTTTTGGTGATCTCATTTCGTTTTTCATTTAAATCTTTTCTCAAAAAACGAAGAACCTGTCATATGTCCCGTATCCAAAAATTTCTGGTGGGCTCATGAGGACTCGAACCTTTTGGCGTTCCTAACAAAAATAATGGAAGCCAAACTTCGTTTCCTTTTCTGATTTTCTATTGTAGGAAAACGAAGAGACCTCTTAAAGCTCGTATCCGAAAATTTCTGGTGGGCTCATGAGGACTCGAACCTCAGACCTCTTCCATGTCAAGGAAGCGCTCTAACCAACTGAGCTATGAGCCCTAAAAAACTATGGGCAAGGAGGGAGTCGAACCCTCACGGCCTTGCAGCCACAGGATTTTAAGTCCTGCGTGTATGCCATTCCACCACTTGCCCAATGAGCGCTAAATTTATGGAGCCGAAACGGCGAACATAAATTTAATGCGCGAATTGGACCCCCAAAGGGGGCCCAATGATTCATACATTTTTTCGAATTGGATCCCCAAAGGGGACCCAATGGCAAATATTTTTTAAAAGAACCGAAATTTATATTTTAAAACTAACCCTAAAAACCCTATTGTTATGCTAACTTTCATCGCACTCAAACAAAATATATTCATTACGCTTCGAGTTCGTCGAAGTAAATTCGAACATATAATTTATGTTCGCTAACGATACCAAAAAATTTTATTATTATCCTGACTGCGTCAAGATCCAATTCGCACGTATCATTTACGCCGCTAAGGTTTTAAAAAAATATATCTATTACGCTTCGACTTCGTCGAAGTAAATTCGAACATATAATTTATGTTCGCCTTTGGCTCCATAAATTATGTTCTCATTTAAGGCGTGGACCGGAATCGAACCGGTGTAAAAGGTTTTGCAGACCTCTGCCTAACCTCTTGGCTACCACGCCATATAAAAAATATTCTTTTGAGCGTTGTCCCTTTAGGGGCTACCACGCCATATAAAAAATATTCTTTTAAGCATTGTCCTTTTAAGAACTCTGCGCCGTTAATTATTTAAAAGAACGCTCAACTTCTTTTACAATTTCTTCTTCCGACGCAATATGACCGACACCTTTTGTGCCGCACGCTAAATCGCCTTTTACTGGACCAACAAATTTTATTCCATTTTTCTCTAACTTTTTTACATTCTCTTGAAAAATTTTATTCGTATACATCCCTTCATTCATTGCCGGAGCTATAACAATTTTCGCTTTTGTGGCCAATGTAATACACGTTAAAAGATCATCTGCTAACCCGCACGCTATTTTTGAAATCACATTCGCTGTTGCCGGCGCAATCACAACCGCATCCGCACTTTGAGCCAAATCCACATGCTCTATATCCCATGAACTACCATCATTTTCAAACATATCCTGATAAACTTTATTTTGAGATAAACGCGATAACGTCAACGGCGTAATAAATTTTTTCGCCTCTTGCGTCATCACGACGGAAACCTTATACCTTTTTTTCATAAAAAGCCGCACTAATTCCGCGGCTTTATATGCCGCAATACTTCCTGTCACTCCCAAAATAATATGTCTTAATTTATTCACGATTCGGTTTCTTTAGAGGTTGTTTCTTCTTCGGTGGACTCTGCTAATTGGTCGCTTGATTCTTTAGCTACAACGCGCCCTATCGCAATTTCTTTTAAAGCCACCGATGTCAAGGCATCTGTTGGCGTCGACGGAACTAAACTTCGTTTCCCTTCAGAAAGCTCCAAAGCCCTTGAAGCCGCAAGTCTTACTAATTTATAAACACTACCGTTTGCTTTGGGTAAAAGATTTTCTAATGATTGATAGTCCATACGCCCCTTTTTAAAAATAAATGTTATATTATTGATTAAATATAAATAGGGATAATATATATCATATATTATTAGGCTTGTCAAAAGACTTATTCGGGCGAGAAAAAAACAATCTCATAGTTATCAAATGAGAAATGCCTATAAAAACACGTAAAACATCAAGTGACGTTCGGGCCTTCTTTAAACAATTCTGTTAAAATCGGCAACGTCGTTATAGGTACAATCTCAATAATAACCGGCACAAAACCTTCTACTTGAATATTTTCCACATCCTGCATTTCGAGCGGCAAAACCACGCCATTGCCATCACGTTTAATCTGCATATTCAAATTCGCCGGATTAAGGTCAATACCACCAACTTTGTCTTGTGTTATTGTTGGCTGTTGTGCGATAACAGCATTATCGCCAGGTTGATCTAAAACTTTCTGTAACGAATAACTGTTTTTTACTGATGATAAATATAAATTAATATGTTCTAAATATTTTCTTGATGAATCATCCATAAATGGTTTAGATAAAGCTTGAGTAACAATTGTTATATCGTTTTCTAAATCACCCAGCTTACCTGAAAAACCAAATAATGCCTTACCTTTAATATTATTTTGCGCAACGTAATCAAGTGTGGCTTTTTGAAAATCGCCAATTTCAGTTACTCTGCCTAAGCCTACACTGTGTATCATCTCTTTAAGACGCCTATTACCAATATGATCCGCCGTATTTTGAGCGGCTTCATTTTCTTCTGATAAATTTTCTATTACTCTCGAAAATACTTCATTTATTGTAATATCCGTTCCTTTTTTCCATGGGAAATTTGTAATAACAAGTGAATATTTTTTTGGCAATTCTGAAAAAGACGCTGGAGATATTCTATCAACCCCATATAAAGTACCAATAATAGTTTTAACAACATCTATGGGCATATTTAATTTCTTCGCTATTGTAGGAACCATTTTAAATCGTAAAATATCTGACCGCCTATTAAGCTCACGCTGTCTTTCAAGTATTTCTTTGTTTGTCATTTCATTTTTAGGCTTCAAAAGCTTAGGTTTATTTTGTGTAATTAAAAATAATGACTGCAACTTTTCAGGCACAGACAAAAGATTATCTTCTACATAACTAATAGGATATCCTGAATGATGCAAACAGGTCATCAAAGCAAAAGCTTCAGCTTCTTCGCTTGCAAATCCTACGTTCATAAATTGTTTTTTAATTTCTGGAAATCCTGTAACAGCATGAGCTAAAATTATCATTAAAGGATGTGATTGATTTTTTTCAATCCAATTATAACCTTCTTCTGCTAAGAAAGACCGCGTATATCGATCATAGCCTAAATATCTGCCAAATGTGTTTAATGTTTCTATGATTTGTGTTTTATTTTCAGCAATATATTGCTTAATATTGCTGGATTTTCCGTAATCATGATTAGCAACTGATGTTTTAATTATTAAGGCCTGGTTTCTAGAAAAATATCCCAATTTTTCTAATTCATCAACAATGCCTAATTCTACAAGAACATGGCGTGTATCATTCTCATCATATCCTAATTTTCCCTTTACTATGTTGTTTATTGTTTTTGTAATCGCCTTACTTATCGTTTGTGTTCTTGTCATTTTTGAAAAAGGATCAGCTTCTTTTGGTATTAAATTTGGATTTTTATTTCCGTCCCAAACAGGCTTGACAGAGGCATTTCTTGTTGCTGAAGGCTCTTTAAAATCTCCTCTGACGCGTTGTTTCCTTCCTTGTTTTGTATCCGATAAAAATCTTCCTCTAGAATCTCGAGGAATTCTATTAGGATCTTTAACGGTTGCTACCTTTTCCGTCAACATCGCTGAATCAAACCCGCCGGAAAAATATTTCTTTGGCACAATGGATTTTGTTTTCGGGTCGTAATCTTCCTTAATATAATTGTAAACGCCTTTTTTAAATGCCTCGACATATTGATTAAAAATCTTTTTATTAACTGTTTTATCGTCGAGATCAACGCCTTTGGTCTTGCTTTTATCCGCGTAAATTTTTCCCAACAAACTTTCTTTTAAAGCTTTTTTATACCAGGTCGCCATAATCATGGCGCTGTAAATTTGGCGCAGTTGAGCGAAATTTTTTCCTTCATTCACCTCTTGTTCGATAGCCGGAATAATAACTTCACGCATCACTTCCGACGATAATTTGCTTAATTTATCCGCATCGCTTAACGATAAATCGCGCGTTTTCATCTGATCAGTTAAAGAATTATGCTGAAGCGCCACGTAATCATCCTCGAGCATCACTTTTAAACGGCTGTCAATGATAAGTGCGGTATTATCTTTTTCAAAAATCAAAGCGATATCCGGGACAATCCATACCTTATTAAAAGTATCCACCGGAATATCGCTTAATCCAAAAAGGTCATACGCTTTTTTATAAACTTTATCCCAGAACTTTTTTCCCAAACCAGATTCTGGATAAATCAAAGAAGACGTGATTTGTTTCAACAAATAATCTTGGGCTAAAAGATCGCGCCCCATTTCAGTGGTGCCGAAATCTTCAGAAATAATACGATTTTTTTCATACGGCGATAAGTTGACCCAGAGATTTTCTTCAGGAATTGTTAACGCGGCCAAAAAATATTTAATCATTTTTTCATATTCGCCTTTTAACGCCTCGCCGGATAATCCGGCATCACCTTTATCCATAATAAAATCAAAACGAAGGCCATTTTCCGGATGCACCGTAATCCCGCTCATCAAAGCCGGCATAAAAGACGGACTTAATGTGATCATGGTTCCTGGCTTAGGTAAAAATGCCACTTGCGCTGAAGCTGGCGGAATCACATAAGAAAAACTAAAAACAAAAAGCATAAACCAAATAATGGTTTTTTTGAAAAATTTCTTAAAATATTTATTGCCCATATCTGCCCCCTTTTACAAAAATCTTTTTTAACAGCGCCTACATTCGATCAATACGCTAAAAAGCAAATTTTTAAAAACTCTTGTGGAAATCCCACAGTAATCCAAAAAATATTTTGAATTACTTGGGATGTTTTTTGGCGCCAAAACACCAAAAAACAAAAGCCTATTCCTTAAAATGGGAATAGGCCTGAAATATACATATTTTTTCGGTAGCCAGGCTATCCCAATCTTAGGATCCTTTAGCTTTGCGTCCCAGCTTTTCAGCTAGTTTGCCTTTGTCACAAAATTTTCTAAAGAACAATAAAAACCTACTCTAAGTATATAATATTTATAAGGAAAAAAACAAGGTCTTGAGACGCAAAAAGTATGATTTTATGAAAACGCTTTCTTCCTAAGATCCAAACTTATGGATGAGCAAAGCGAAGAATATAAGCTTGATGAGCGATGAAAATTTTACCTACAAAAATTCTAATTTTTCAGGATATTATATGGAAAAATTTTAACAAGACAATTCTGAAATGATAATAGATCGTAGATTTTGATAACACTTGGCGAGATTATCATTCACAATACAATAACGGTAATGTTTGGATTCTCTGAGTTCTTTGACAGCGGTTTTGAATCGAAGATTGAAAATCTTTTTGTTTTCTGTACCACGCAGAGCCAGCCGTTTTTTTAATTCTTTCAAAGAGGGCGTTTTGACAAAAATACCAACTGCTTGGGGCATTTTTTTAAAAACAACTTTCGCGCCTTTGACATCAATGGCTAATAAAACACTTTTTCCTTTTTTTAGCAAATTCTCGACGTATTTTTTTGGTGTTCCGTAATAATGATCGAACACTTTCATGCTTTCTAAAAAATCACCTTTTTTCTTTTTTGCTAAAAATTGTTTTTTGCTGATAAAAAAATAATCACGTCCGTCTTTTTCGCCCACACGCGGATTTCTCGTCGTGACAGAAACAGAACGCTTTAATATATTTTTAAATTTTTTATCGTGAAGAAGTTTTTGATATAACGTTGTTTTGCCAGAGCCCGACGGACCAGAAAGAATAAAAACTTTTCCCTTCAAAGACAATGGAGTTTTTTTCATCTATTCAATATTTTGGGCTTGTTCGCGGATTTTTTCAATTTTGCTTTTTAGCGCAATAACATGGGATGTCACAATTTTATCCTGAAGCTTAGAGCCCATCGTGTTTGTTTCGCGCTGCATTTCCTGCGCCACAAAATCAATTTTCTTTCCGACGGCTACATCGCTTTTTAAAAGCATTTTCATCTCTTGAATATGATGAAACATGCGTGAAATCTCTTCATGAATATCCACGCCTTTCTCAAACGATTTATATTCATCCGACGGTAATTGCGCCTTTTTTTCTTTTAAAACCTCATCACTGCGTTTTTTGATCTGCCTTAACGCGTTGGTCATTTTATTCATCTGAACGGTTAAATCGCACGCTAAACTTTTTCCTTCACGCTTACGCATATTTAATAAACTCACAATCGCCTGCTGAATGCCATTTTCAATTTGCGGCCACAAGACTTCAGGAGTAATCAATTCTTCTTTATTTTCAAAAACACCTGGCAATTTAATGACATCCGCAATGCCCACATCATATTTAAGACCAAATTCTTTACTAATATCTTTGGCATATTTTAAATATTTCCGCACAACGCCTTTATTAAGAGACACATTTTCCGACGATCTCTGGGAAACTTTAACCGAAACCGTAATGCGTCCGCGCGCGATCATTTTCTGAATCATCTGGCGGATTTTCTCTTCATTTGATGCCCAGCCAATCGGCAGATAATAATTCACGTCCAAATAACGATGATTCACGCTTTTGATTTCAATCACCGCTTTAATTGTTTTCGTGGAAATCTCAACGCTTCCAAAACCCGTCATACCTTTTATCATAGATTGTCCTTTTTAATCATCACGCGGATGATTCTGTCTAAATCTTCCAACGAATAAAAATCAATAACAATTTTCCCTCTTTTTTTCTTTCCCTCAATACGCACTTTTGTTCCTAAAAATTTCTGCAAACTTTCTTCTATCAAAAGAATTTCATTCGATTTTGTTTTTTGTTTCTTTTCCCGCCGAGAAAATCCTTTGCCTTTGAGCTGAATCACATTTTCCAGCTCACGCACGGACATTTCTTTACGCAAAAGGATTTCAAAAAGCATGTTGCGCTCCACATCAGATTCCACACTTAATAACGTGCGCGCGTGCCCAACGGATATTTTTCCTTCTGAAACAGCTTTTTTCATCACATCAGATAATTTTAATAAACGCAATAAATTGGTAATCGTCGAACGATCTTTACCAACAGATTTCGCGATGGCTTCCTGCGTGTATTGAAATTCATTCATCAACTTTTCATATCCTTGCGCTTCTTCTATCGGGTTTAATTCTTCCCGCTGAATATTTTCAATCAGCGCGATGACAAAAGCTTCCTGGTCGGAAACATCTTTAATAATAACCGGCACTTGTTCTAAATGTAACGCGCGCGCGGCTTTTAAACGACGCTCGCCGGCAATCACTTCATAACCGCCATTTTTCGGACGCACTAAAATCGGCTGTAAAATCCCTTTTTCTTCAATAGATTTTTTAAGCGCCTCTAAACGATCTTGGTCATATTTTGTTCGCGGCTGTTTTGAATTATCTTGAATATCATTTGTTTTTAGAAAAAAAATATTTTTTTGGCTTGGTTCAGATATTTTTTCCTTTTCAGGAATAAGCGCGGATAAACCTTTTCCTAACGCATGTTTTTCCATATTTATCTCCAAATTATTGTTGTAAATTGTTTATTTACAATGGCTTATGTAAATCTTCATATTTTATTCCTAAAATTTCATAAGCTAATTCTTTATATTTTTTAGCTCCTATTGATGTTGGATCATATAAAGTAATCGGCTTACCATGACTTGGTGCTTCACTTAAACGAATATTTCGAGGAATAACTGATTTATAAACCTGGTCTTTAAAATACGCCTTTATTTCATTAATAACTTCATTTGTTAAATTGGTTCTATAATCCGCCATCGTTAATAAAACGCCTTCTATTTTTAAATATTCATTCAATCCTTCTTTGACTAATTTAAAAGTATTAAGAAGTTGTGAAACGCCTTCAAGCGCGTAAAATTCACATTGAATAGGAATCAATATCGATTGGCAAGCCACTAAAGAATTTAATGTTAATAAACCTAATGACGGCGGAGAATCAATAAAAATAAAATCATAATTATTTTGTATTGGCTCAAGAGCTTTTTTCAAACGAGTTTCGCGTGAAATCGCGCCAACTAATTCAATTTCAGCGCCGGTTAAATGAATATTACAAGGAATAATATCGAGATTTGGATAAACGGATGGAATTATTGTTTCTTGAGCTGTTGCGCGGTGAAGTAAAACTTCATACACAGATTTCTTTAATTCATTTTTATTAACGCCAACGCCGCTTGTTGCGTTACCTTGCGGATCCGCATCAACAATTAAAACTTTTTTATTTAGTTCAGCTAAAGCCGCGGAAAGATTAACAGTTGTGGTCGTTTTACCGGTCCCACCTTTTTGATTGCAAATAGCTATAATTTTTACCATAAGAAATGATGTTTAAAACATTGTTTCACGTGAAACATCAATATTATGTTTCACGTAAAACATTAAAATTTATAATACATCTTATTTATACAGTTTTTTTGAGAAAAATCAAGAAATGTTATTATTTTTTTGCGGCTTTAAAGAAACTTTAATTTTTGCTAATTTTCCGCCGACCATGCCAAAAAGACCTTTTTTTTCTTCGCAGACAATTTTTACAATAATTTCATCCCTGGAAACTTTTAAAAAATCTAACGCCTTTTCAACAGCTTCTTCAATATCAGATCCTTCAAATTCCCATACTTTTTTAACAAATTCTTTCAATTTACGCCACCTTTGTTTCTCTTGATATTTTTAATTGCGTAATCGTTGAAAGCAAATAAAACATAGTAAAATACAAAGTCAATCCGCTTGCAAAACGATAAAATAAAAATCCTAACATTAAAGGAAATATAAACATCATCATTTTTTGCTGTTGAACTTGCATAGGATCAGAGCTTGCCATATTCGCAGATGTCAATTTTTGTTGATAAAACATAATAAAAATCATTAAAATAGGCAAAATATTAATTTCATTGCCTATTATAGGAAAACTCGCAGGAAGAATAAAAATCCTATCCGGAAGAGATAAATCTTTAATCCATAAGAAATCAGCGCCTTTAAATGATACTGAACGCCACAAAACTTGATATAATCCAACAAAAATCGGCATTTGTAATAACATTGGCAAACATCCGCCCAAAGGATTAATTTTATGCTCTTTATAAAGCTCCATTATTTCTTGATTTGCTTTTTGCGGGCTATTCTTATGTTTTTCTTGAATTTTCTTCATTAATGGCTGTAATGCCTGCATTTTCTTCATAGAAACTAAACTACGAATTGTTAAAGGATATGTTGCCAAATAAATAATTATGCTTATTAAAATAATACAAACTCCCCAATTAGGAATAACTTTATAAATCATATTCATCGTATGATCAATCGCTTTTGCAACAGCGTCGAAAAACCCTGACCTATAATACCTTTTAATCTCTAATAAATTATATTTTTTTAAAATATCTGTTATTTCTGGACCAGCAAATATTAACGACGAATACGATATTTCATTATTATTTTCTGATTGGACATCAAAACCAATAGCCAATTTCTTTTCATTAATATATTCTATTGAATAACCGGAAACTTTATATTCTGGAACAACAATCAAAGAAAAGAATCTATCTCTAAAACCAACCCAATTAACATTAACAGAATTTACTTTATTTTCTTTTTCAGTAAACTTAAACGCCTTTGCTTTACGATCAATTTCGTTTTCTATACTAATCGCATATTCAAATAATGAATTATCATGAATATTATTTCCTTTATTTCGATCAATATCCAGATTGGACATATCTAAAATCATTGCTAATTTACTTAAATTTTTCAGATTGGACAAATTATCTTTATTTTCTAACTTTATTTTCGATTCTACAATATATTCATCAGGCCTAATTTTATAAAATTTTGAAATTTTAATCTTTTCGTTTTCATAAAAATATTGAATTTCATTGTTATTTATTATTTTTGATGAAAATTCAACCTGATCATATTCTTTTAATCCAGTAATATTTTTTACAGGAAAATATTGTTCATATTCATTAATAAAAATTTTATTGATATTTCCGCCTAAATTAGAAAAATCAACAGTTATTTTATTATTTTTTAAAATTTCTATTTTTTCTGAAAAATCAGAAGGGGATGGGATGAATTCTTTTGCCGAAGAAACATCTTTTTTATTTTCTATATCTTGTTTATTTTCAATCACTTCTGATGCTTTATTGACATCTTTAACAACGATAGGCTTTGGCATGATCGCTGTCCAAATAAACAAAACCATAAAAGACAAAAAAATCGCTAAAAAAAATCTTTTTTCCATAAATGAAATATTTTAAAATAAAACAATGCCCTTCCTATCACAAGGGCTAAAAATTGTCTCTAAAATATCACTGGTAAATTATTATTTGGAGACGCGTTTACGTCCTTTAGCGCGCCTTCTATTTAAAACAATACGGCCGCTTTTTGTTCGCATGCGTTTACGAAAACCGTGTTTTCTTTTACCGACAATTTTGGTTGGAGTTTTTAAATGTTTTTTCATAGGGTGCAATTATAACATAGGTCTTTTGTTAGTCAAGAGCTTTTCCTGATGCTAAAAGGATAGGTATTGTTATTTTTTTACCGTCGGAAAATAAAGAATATTCTCACAATAAAAGAAAAAAATATTTTTTAAAGCGTTTAAAGTGCTTCTGCGCGAAACACTTGCAAGCGTGTTAAAATTTAATTTGAAATGATAATGTTCTTTGTTATAATAACCGCACATTTTCATTTTTTTATAAAACTATCGGCGATTGTAAGATTACAAATCCTCAAACAACAACGCGCCCTAAAGAAAAAGATTGACAATAGAATAATTTTCCAGTACAAATGAAACCCTTCGGCGTAAAAAACCGAATCTGTTATAACAGCCGAGTCATTCCGACGATGATAATAAAAAACGTTTTAAAATACCGTCGTTCATATAAAAATTAAGGCTGTGGAAAACCTGTGAATATAAATTTTGTTTTACTGTAAATTGTTTATTTTCAATATTTTAAGAATTTCTTGTTATTCTTAGCACATGTGACAAATCTTATGAGTCTCGTCGAAATTTGGAAACAAGCGCAACCTGTCATTCGAGAAAAAATAGGCGCAACATCCTATGAAACGTGGTTCTCTAATATTGAGGCCCAAAACAAAGACAATAATATTCTGCAACTTCAAGCTCCGGATGAGTTTTTTAAAAATTGGATTGTCGAACATTATCGCGAACTTATAGAAGCAACGCTTAAAAATCTTTCACAAAACATCGCGCATATTGAATTTTCCGTCAATGAAAATATTATTCAAGAAGAAAAACGCCTACGTTTAGTAGAGTTCGAAAAAGATTTTCAGCCTGTCAAAAATCATCCATCACATTTAAATCATCGCTTTACCTTTGACCATTTTGTTATCGGCCCGTCAAATCGTTTCGCGTGTGCCGCGAGTTTAGCCGTCGCAGAATCGCCGGCTAAGGCCTATAATCCTTTATTCATTTACGGCGATGTTGGCTTAGGAAAAACTCATCTGATTCAATCAATCACGCATAAAATCCAGCAATTGCATCCCCAGCAAAAAATCTGTTACCTGACATCGGAACAATTTACTAATGAACTAATTGACGCTATTCGTCATCGCTCAACACCGGAATTTCGCAAAAAATATAGAGAGGTCGACGTTCTTTTAATTGATGATATTCATTTTATCGCCGGTAAAGAGTCCACTCAAGAAGAATTTTTCAATACCTTTAACAGTTTACATGATAATCGCAAACAAATTATCATCACCTCAGATAGGCCACCCAAAGAAATTTCTAATTTAGAAGAACGTTTACGGTCGCGTTTTGAATGGGGCTTAACAGCGGATATTCAACCGCCTGATTATGAAACGCGCATCGCGATCTTACAAAAAAAAGTGGAAAATGAAGCGGTGAAAGTTCCGCAAGATGTGAT
Source organism: Candidatus Omnitrophota bacterium (assembly GCA_029567025.1). Taxonomy (GTDB): domain Bacteria; phylum Omnitrophota; class Gorgyraeia; order Zapsychrales; family Zapsychraceae; genus JADFXT01. Next base: position 24,443 of record JAKQLT010000058.1, read on the forward strand.
TCAATTTATCGCGGAACAAATTAAAACCAATATTCGAGAATTAGAAGGTGCGCTTATTCGGGTTGCGGCGTATTCTTTATTAGAAGAAAAAAAAGTTACACTAGAGCTTGCGAAATCTATTTTAAAAGATATGGTAAAAGAGACGACTAAAACGATTAGCATTGAAATGATTCAAAAAACAGTCGTTGATTATTTCAAAATGTCTTTAATGGAGCTGCGATCTAAACATCGCAATAAAAATGTGGTCTTGGCCAGACAAGTCGCGATGTATTTATGCCGGCAATTAACACATTTTTCCCTACCAGAAATTGGCAATGCTTTTGGAGGTAAAGATCACACAACTGTTCTACATTCTTGCAAAAAAATAGAAGACCAAATAAAAGAAGATAGCGGTCTTAAAAACCTGGTGATGGAGTTAACCACAATTTTACAACAATGATTCATTAACATTTCACATGAAATACACAAAAGAAAAAATTATAACTCGTTCACAGGCAATATGTTTGAATCTTATTCAAGAAATACACAAACCTATTATGACGATGACTATTTAAATTATTTTAATTAAGTTAAGGGAGATGTGAATATATGAAAATCAAAGTTGAAAAAGAAATTTTAATGTTAGGAATTCAAAAAGTTCAAAATATTGTTTCCACAAGAGCTTCATTACCAATACTTTCAAATATTTTAATAGAATCTAAATCTAATATTTTAAAGATGAATGCAACAGATTTAGATATTGGAATATCCTGTGAAATACCTGTGGAAACGTTTGAAGAAGGTTCTATTACAATTCCAGCTAAAAAATTTAATGATATTATTAAGGAATTACCTGTGGGCGATGTTGTGGTTCATGTGAAAAAAAATAATCATGTTGATATAGAAGGTAAGAATTGCCGTTTCAAATTAATAGGATTGCCTAAAGAGGAATTTCCAAAATTTCCAGAATTTAAAGATAAGGAAGTATATCGCATAGGGCAAAAAGATTTTAAAGATATGTTGCGATTAACCAGTTTTGCCGTTTCTCATGAAGAATCGCGTTATGTGTTAAATGGTGTTTTATTTGAGATTAAAGAAGGTGTTTTGATTTTGGTGGCGACTGATGGCCGTCGTTTAGCTAAAATAGAAAAGAAATTAACACAATCTATTAAAAAGGAATCAATGGTTATTATTCCCACTAAGGCGGTTCAAGAAATTGTGAGGAATTTGAAGGATGAGGGGGATGTTTCTTTTATTATTGGCACCAATCAGGTTTTGTTTGATATTGATGGTTTATTGATAGCGACGCGCATTATCGAAGGTGAATTTCCTAATTATCATCAAGTGATTCCTAAACCATCCAAAAATATGGTGCATGTTAACACGCAGGAGTTTTTATCAGCGATTAAACGGGCGGATATTTTTTCAACCCCGGATTTTCAGGCGATTAAGTTTGAGGTTTTTAGTAATAAAATGGTTATTTCCAAAAATACGCCGGATGTGGGTGAGTCTCGAGAAGAAATTACAGCGCAATATAATGGTTCAGAAATTATTGTGGGATTTAATCCGCAGTATTTGATTGAATTTTTGAAAAATATGAGCGTTGAAGCGATTGATATTGAAATTTTAGGTGCGGATAAACCGGCGGTTATGCGTTTGGATGATTATCTTTATTTAGTCTTACCGATGAGAATTTAAGAATTTTTTGAATTTTAATGGATATTGTCAACGACTTATGGATAATATAAAAGATGTTTTGCAGTCTGTGATGGGGCAATTGGCGGTATCTGAAGGAAGCGATCGTCGTAATATTGAGGATATTTTTTGCCGGGCGCTGAATCCGCAGGAACAAGAACATGTGCGTTTTTCCGGCATGAAAAATGGAAAACTTTTCATTCATGTGGATTCTTCGGCGTGGCTTTTTCAAATGCGCACCAAACAACAACGGTTATTAAAAGAGATTCAACAACAGGTTCCTGAGGTCACTCAGATTTATTTTAAGATAGGAAAGGTCTTATGAGTAAAAAAGAAAAAAAACAATCAACATCTGCCACGTCCTCTATGAAATATGACGCGACGAATATTCAGGTTTTAGAAGGCGCTGAAGCGGTTCGTAAACGCCCCGCGATGTATATTGGGGATACCTTTGCTCGAGGGTTGCATCATTTAGTGTATGAAGTGGTGGATAATTCCGTGGATGAGGCCATGGCCGGGCATTGCACCAAAATTGAAGTGGTGATTAATGAAAAAGGATCAATCACGATTATTGATAATGGGCGCGGCATACCGGTTGATATGCATCCGACGGAGAAAAAACCAGCGGTAGAAGTCGCTTTAACGACTTTGCATGCGGGGGGCAAATTCGATCATAATTCTTATAAAGTATCCGGCGGTCTTCACGGCGTTGGTGTGAGTTGCGTCAATGCGTTATCGGATTGGTTAGAAGTAGAGGTCAAGCGCGATGGGAGTATTTATCATCAGCGTTATGAACGCGGCGTCACCAAAACGAAACTCACTATCGTCGGAAAGACAAAAACAACAGGAACTAAAATTACCTTTAAGCCGGATAAAACTATTTTTAAAGAAACCACGGAATTTGCGTATGATATTTTAGCCAAACGCTTACGCGAATTAGCATTTTTAAATAAAGGGTTGGTTATTACATTAACCGATTTGCGTCAATCGAAACCTAAAGAATCGGTCTTTGAGTTTAAAGGCGGGATCGTATCGTTTGTCGAAAGTTTAACAAATAATAAAAATCCGCTTCATAGCAAGATTATTTATTTTCAAAAAGAAAAAGAGAGAATAGAAGTTGAAGTAGCGATGTGTTATGTCGATAACTATACGGAGAATGTGTTTAGTTATGCGAATAATATTCATACGACTGAAGGAGGAACGCATTTAAGCGGATTTCGTTCGGCGTTAACACGCGCGATTAATAATTACGCGAAAAATAAAAATTTATTGAAAAATGAAATTACGATTTCCGGCGATGATACGCGGGAAGGTTTAAATGCGGTTATTAGTGTTAAAGTTCCTGATCCTCAATTTGAAGGACAGACAAAAACGAAATTAGGTAATTCTGAGGTTGACGGTTTAGTCGCCTCGGCCACCTTAGAGGCCTTAACAACTTTTTTTGAAGAAAATCCCTCGGTCGCGAATAAAATTGTGGATAAAGTTATTGTTGCGTCGCGCGCGCGCGAAGCCGCACGTAAGGCGAGAGAATTAACGCGTCGTAAAGGAGCGTTGGAAAGCGGTGGCTTGCCGGGTAAATTAGCGGATTGTTCTGAAAGCGACCCGACATTGTGTGAATTATATTTGGTTGAGGGCGATTCCGCCGGCGGATCAGCGAAACAAGGGCGCGATAGAACCTTTCAAGCCATTTTACCTTTAAAGGGAAAAATTTTAAATGTGGAAAAAGCCCGCCTGGATAAAGTGTTAAGCAATGAAGAAATCTGCACGATCATTTCTGCTTTAGGCACAGGGGTCGGTGAAGAATTTAATATTGAAAAATTGCGTTATCATAAATTGATTATTATGTGCGATGCGGATGTCGACGGATCGCATATTCGCACGCTTTTATTAACGCTTTTATATCGTCATTTGCGTCCTTTGATTGAAAATGGCCATGTCTATATCGCCCAGCCGCCGTTGTATAAAATCAAACAAGGCAAACGCGAGGAATATATCGAGACCGAAGAAGACATGAATGAATTGTTGGTGGATATGGGCGTTGAAGGTTTGAAGTTTATTAAAATAAAAGGCGCTAAAAGTTACACTAACGAACAATTTAAACAGATCTTAAAATTTTTAGCGGATTTGGAACGTATGGCTGAGATTATCAATAAGCGCGGTATTGATTTTAAAAAATACATTGAAGCTTATGACGAGAAAAAAGAGGCAATGCCGATGTATGTGTTTAAAAACGGGGAAACAGAATTTGTTTATGATGATAAAGAATTGGCCGCGCGCACTAAAAACGTTGAGGATGCCCAATATGTAGAAGTTTTCGAAAAAGAAGATCTGGAATATATAGAGAAGAAATTTCGTGAGCAAGGGCTTTCGATGGTGGAATTTATGAAACCTGATCAGCGCCCGCACTTTGATGTAGGCGTGAAAAAAAGTAAAACCAAGACATCGAAGAAGAAAAAAACCGATGCGTCGGCAGATCCCGCGTTAAAGCCTTTATTTATGATTGAAGAGGAAAAAGATAAACATCAATTTTTTTCTTTGCAGGATGTTTTGGAATTTGTGCGCAAACAGGCCCAAAAAGGCGTTCATATTCAGCGTTATAAAGGTCTTGGAGAAATGAATCCTCAGCAGTTGTGGGAAACAACGATGGATCCGGAAAAAAGGACTGTTTTAAAAGTGGCGCTTGAAGATGCGGTTGAAGCCGAAGAGACTTTTGCGATGTTAATGGGGGACGATGTTGTTCCTCGTCGGGCATTTATTGAAGGTAATGTGCATTTGGTTAAAGAGTTGGATATTTAAAGATTAAGTCAACTGTCATCGGTTTTTTGATGCGTTTATTTTTTAAAAGAGGAAAGGGTTTTAAGGTATGAAAGATTGGACAACGCGAGAAAAAATAGTTCCGGTCAATATTGAAGAGGAAATGAAAAAATCTTATATGGCGTACTCCATGAGCGTTATTGTGGGGCGGGCTTTGCCGGATGTTCGTGATGGATTAAAACCGGTTCATCGACGCGTGTTATACGCGATGAAAGAATTATCTTTAGAGTATGGCAAACCGTATAAGAAATGCGCGCGTATTGTCGGTGAGGTTTTAGGGAAATATCATCCGCATGGCGATGTGGCGGTTTATGAAACGCTGGTGCGTATGGTCCAGGATTTTTCTTTGCGTTATCCTTTGGTCGATGGTCAAGGCAACTTTGGCTCTGTCGATGGGGATTCGGCGGCCGCGATGCGTTATACTGAAGCGCGCATGGCCTCTGTCACGAATGAAATGCTTGCTGATATTGATAAAGAAACCGTTGATTTTATGCCGAATTTTGATGCGTCGTTAAAAGAACCGGCGTTGTTACCAGCCGCTTTTCCTAATCTTTTGGTCAATGGGTCCAGCGGTATTGCCGTTGGGATGGCGACGAATATGCCTCCTCATAATTTGGGAGAAATTTGTGATGCGGTTGTTTCTGTGATTGAAAATCCCGAGACTGATATTAAGGCTTTGTGTAAAATTGTGAAAGGCCCAGATTTTCCGACGGCAGGAATTATTTGTGGCCGCGATGGTATTGCGGATGCTTATCAAACAGGACGTGGAAAAGTCCTTTTACGCGCGAAAGCCGTTATTGAAAAACAAAATAATAAGAAAGACTGCATTATTGTCTCGGAAATTCCGTATCAGGTCAATAAATCGAATTTGATTGCAACTATTGCTGGATTGGTTCAGGAAAAAAAGGTGGAAGGGATTACGGATATTCGTGACGAATCCAATAAAGAAGGTATTCGGATTGTTATCGAATTACGCCGTGATGTTGAACCGCAAATTATTTTAAATTACCTTTATAAACACACACAATTAGAAACGACTTTTGGAATCATTAATTTGGCGCTTGTGAATAGTCAGCCTAAAGTCCTTAATTTAAAACAATTATTGCAATATTTTATTGATCATCGGCGCGTGATTGTTCGTCGTCGTACGGAATTTGATTTGTCCCGCGCTTTACGTCGAGCACATATTTTAGAGGGGTTGCGCATCGCGATCAAAGCGATTAACCAAATTATTAAAACGATTCGAGAGTCGAAAAGCACTGTTGAAGCGAAAGTCGCGTTAATGAAAGAATTTGGATTAACCGAAATTCAGGCCCAGTCCATTCTTGAAATGCAATTGCAGCGTTTAACAGCTCTTGAACGCGATAAAATTGAAAATGAATATCAGGCGCTTTTAAAAGATATTGAGCATTATCGCGCCATTTTAGCGTCGGAAAAAATGATTGATGATATTATTAAAGAAGAAACCCAAGAGATTAAAAAGAAATACGCGGATGAGCGCCGCACGGAAATCGCAGGGAAAGCCGAAGATATTGAAGTCGAGGATTTGATTGCTGAAGAAGATATGGCGATTACTATTTCCAATGAAGGTTATATCAAGCGTCTCGCTGTTTCAGCTTATCGTAAGCAAAAGCGCGGCGGTAAAGGTGTTTCCGCGATGACAACCAAAGAAGAAGATTTTGTCAAACAGCTTTTTGTGGCTTCTTCTAAAGATTATTTATTAATTTTTTCGAATGAAGGAACCGTGCGTTGGCTAAAAGTTTATGAAATTCCTATAGCATCTCGCACGGCCAAGGGAAAAAATATTGTGAATCTTTTATCGATGGGAAAAGATGAAACAATTAGCTCTATCGTGGCAGTTAAAGAATTTGTTGATGATCAATTTATTGTCATGGCAACGGCCAAAGGAAATGTCAAAAAAACAAAATTATCCGCTTATAGTAATCCGCGTAAGAGCGGCATCGTCGGAATAACATTAGAAAAAGGCGACGCGCTGGTCGGAACAGCATTAAGCAATGGCAGCCATGAAGTTTTATTAGCGACCAAACAAGGGAAAGCTCTTCGTTTTCCTGAAAAATTATTGCGCGATATGGGGCGAGGGGCTAAAGGCGTGCGCGGGATTCGTTTAGGGAAAGATGACGAGGTTGTTAGCATGCTTGTTTTTCCGTCGGACGTGAGTAAGACAGGAAGCACCTTATTAACGGCGATGTCTTTGGGCTTCGCGAAACGATCGGATTTCGAAGAATATCGTGTTCAGTCCCGAGGAGGAAAAGGGATTATTAACGTTAAGGTTACTGAACGCAACGGTTATGTGGTCGGTGTTTTGTCTGTTATGCCGGAAGATGAAATTATGGCAGTAACGAAAAATGGTATGATGGTGCGATGTCCGCCGAATGAAATCCGTCAAACAGGACGCAGTACACAAGGTGTGAAATTGATGAATTTGGATAAAGGCGATATGATTATGTCTGTGGCTATTATTGCGGCGAAAGAAGACGAAGAATAGGTCGTGTTTTTTTACTTGACCGATAACCAAACTTTCATATAATAGTGCCGCTTTATTATAGATTTTTATTTTTTTTATGACCCCATCGTCTAGCCTGGTCAGGACACAAGCTTTTCAAGCTTGCAGCGCGGGTTCAAATCCCGCTGGGGTCGTTAATAATTCCTTCGTGTAAAAAACGGAGGATTTTTTATTTATGGGTAAGAATAGCGGTTATATAAAATTATTAATCATATTGAAACAATATTTTTTTAGACGTATAATAAAAATAAAAAAAAATACTTAGGACAAGAATATGGCAGAAATTTTAAGTAAAAAAAGCAGAAAAACACCTCGTCGAAAAATTCGTATTCCTGTGGTTTGCTGGGATGGCCGCGATGAACAACGCCAGGGGCAAGGAAAAGAATTATTGATAAGGGATTTAAGCGCGGATGGCATTGGCTTTATGTCGAAACAAATTTATACCGTGGGGACCCTGTTATTTATTGATATGTATTTGCCTAAACGGAAGAAACCTGTATCGTGCCAAATTAAAGTTGTTTTTGTGAAAGCCCTTTTGCAAACAGCTGATTATGTGATGGGCGCGTCTTTTGTCAATTTATCCGATGAAGATAAGCAGTTTATTATTTTTTCTTTAGAAAAAATGGATTTTTATCTTTTATTAGAAAGTATGGTTAAGGGCGGGGCGTCTGATTTGCATTTGACAGTTGGCCGTCCTCCAATGGTTCGACGAGATGGACGTATTTTAGCGATGGCGACTGATCCTTTAGAAGAAGGGGAAGTTGAGGCCATGCTGTATCCTTTATTATCCGATGAGCAGATTCAGAATTTTAAACGAACAAAAGAATTAGATTTTGGTTTCTCTCCGAATGTAGATTGCCGTTTTCGCGTGAATATGCATTGGCAAAAAGGTTTTGTCGAAGCGGCTATTCGTAATATTCCAACGGATATTAAAACGTTTGAGGAATTGGGCTTAGCGACTAAACAAATGGAAGGATTTTGTCAGGATCTTTCCGGATTATTTTTAATCGCCGGGACAACCGGATCTGGAAAAACAACCACCATGGCGTCCATGATTAATTTTATCAATCATAATCAGAAAAAAGTTATTATTACTATTGAAGACCCCGTGGAATATATTTTTAAGAGTGCGCAAAGCGTAATTAAACAAAGAGAATTAGGAAGCGATACGCAGTCGTATGCCGAGGCGTTAAGGCGCGCTTTACGCCAAGATCCTGATGTGTTGTGTGTGGGAGAAATTTTGGACGCCGAATGTTTAAAGGCCGCGTTACGCGCCGCGGAGACAGGGCATTTTGTCATTTCAACCATTCACGCTCCGGATACCGTTTCAGCGATTGAACGCGCGGTTAATTTTTTCCCGCCGGAACATGCCATGGCAATTCGCCAACAATTAGCGACAGCGCTCAAAGCGGTTTTATTTCAAATTCTTTTGCCGCGCAAAGATCAAAAAGGACGTGTTTTAGCAACAGAATTGTTAATTAACAATAGCGCGATTAAGAATTTAATTCGTGAAGGTAAGGGGATGCTTATGGGAAGCGTTTTGCAGACCGGCAAGACTTTAGGGATGCATACGTTACAAAATTCTTTAGAAGAATTATTCAAAAAGGGATTGATCGACGAAGAAACCGTTTTGAGTCTTACCAGCCGAGAGCACGCGCTTTAAAGCTTTTTCATCTTTTTTATCAAAAAATATTTTAATATTTATTGCTATGCGCTTACGCCAAAAAAGAATTCATTATGATGTTGTTTTTTATGAAGTATATGATCAGGAACGAGATTTTTTGCAACATATGTTGCCTCGTCATATCAAAGCGCGCTATGTGCCGCAAACGATTCAAGAATGCCATGATAATTATCCGTTGTCATCATTGATTAGTATTCGAACACAATCCCGAATCCCTTTATCATGGGCAAAAAATCTTTCTGGGATTTTAGCGCGTACGCAAGGATATGATCATTTAGCGGCTTATCAGCAAAAAGTGCAAAGTCATATAGCTTGCGGTTATTTAGGTCCGTATTGTTCTCGGGCCGTCGCGGAACATGCGATAATGAGCATGATGCTTTTATGGCGTCAGGCAAAAAAACAAATAAGGCATTTTAATACTTTTTTACGCGATGGATTAATGGGGCAAAATTGTTCTTGTCGTCGGGCTTTAGTGGTGGGCGTGGGGCATATTGGTTCTCAGATTGTTGATATGGCGCGCGGGTTACGGATGGAGGTACGAGGCGTAGATATTCAAAAAAGATTGAAAAATTTACAATATGTTTTTTTAAAAAAGGGAATTCTTTGGGCGGATGTTGTTTTTTGTGCTTTGCCACTGACGGATCAAACGAACAAAATGTTGAATTATGCGACATTAAAATATTTAAAAAAAGGCGCTCTTTTTATTAATATTTCTCGAGGAGAAATATCTCCCATTCAGGATTTAAAACGCCTTTTATCGCAAAAGATTTTAGGTGGATTAAGCTTGGATGTTTATGAGCAAGAAAGTCTTTTAGCGGATTATTTAAGAGGGCATAGCAAAAAAAAGAATCGCGTTATTAAAACAATCTTATCTTTAAAAGATCGCGACAATGTTTTATTAACGCCGCATAATGCGTTTAATACAGAGCAGGCGTTAAGGCAAAAAACAGCAATGACTGTAGGGTCGGTAGTTTCTTTTTTAAAAACAAAAAAATTTCCCTATCCTGTGAGGATATTATAATGAAAGTCGCTGTTATTCAATTGCGCGTAGAGAACGAGATAGAAAAAAATATCGCAAAGGCCATGGCCGCGGTTCGTCGCGCGATAGCGCAGCGGGCCACATTTATTCTTTTGCCTGAACTTTTTATTTTTAGTGGCGTGGTAAGAGAAAAAGCTGTTTCAGAGATAGCGGAAGATATTTATGGGGCAACAACAAAAATTTTTTCCGCTATGGCTCGTCGTTATAAGGCCTATATTTTATTAGGATCTATTTTGGAAAAAATTAAAAAAAAATCAAAAGTATATAACACTTCTATTTTATTAGATGATCACGGTTGTGTCGCAGGCATCTATCGCAAAAAACATCTTTTTAAGGCTGTCATTAAAAAGAAAAATATTGATGAGTCTCGTTATTTTTTAAGCGGCCAGCATCAGGTTATGTCGAAAGTCAAAGAATTTCGAGTTGGGTTATCGACCTGTTTTGATGTGCGTTTTCCGCGTATGTATCAGGATTATAAAAATAAAAAGGCAGATATTTTGTGTATTCCGTCGGCATTTACGCGTGAAACAGGTTTGGCTCATTGGGAAGTTTTATTGCGCGCCCGTGCGATTGAAGGGCTCTGTTATGTCTTAGCGCCAAATCAGGTAGGATGTGATGGCCAAGGCATTTTGCGTTATGGCCATAGTATGATTATTGATCCGTGGGGAAAAATTTTAGCGCGCGCTTCCGATCGACAAGAAGATATTATTTATGCTGATTTACATAAAAAAAATATTATAAAAAAAAGGAGAATATTATTCTCTGTAATGACAAAGGACAGCTGATGATAAAAAAAACTATTAGAGTTGCTGTGACAGGTGCGGCGGGACAAATTGGCTACGCGCTTTTGTTTCGCATAGCTTCCGGCGAGATGTTTGGGCTTGAAACCGAAATTGAATTGCAATTATTAGAGTTGCCGGGCGCTTTATCTGCGTTAGAAGGGGTTGCGATGGAGCTGCAAGACGGCGCGTTTCCTTTATTAAAATCTGTTATAAAAACAGATGATCCTCGTCGATCGTTTGAAGGTGTTGATTGGGCTTTATTGGTCGGCAGCGTTCCGCGTAAGGCGGGTATGGAACGCAAAGATCTTTTACAGATTAATGGACGTATTTTTATAGAACAAGGACGCGCTTTATCCGAAGTTGCCAATCCAACTTGTAAAGTTTTGGTTATTGGAAATCCGTGTAATACCAACGCTTATATTGCGAAAACAGCGTGTCGGAATATTCCAGAAAAGAATTTTTTTGCGCTTATGATGTTAGACCAAAATCGTGCTTGTGCTCTTTTAGCCCAAAAGGCAGGATGCCGTATTACATATATTAAAAATATGATTGTTTGGGGGAATCATTCTTCGACTCAATTTCCGAATTTTTATGATGCCACGATTAAAGGAAAAGAAGCGTATGATGTCTTAGATGAAAAATGGCTTCAAACAGAATTTTTAACTCAAGTGCAACAACGGGGCGCTGAAATTATTAAAGCGCGCGGCATGTCTTCAGCGGCATCAGCGGCGCAAGCCGTTATTGAAACTGTAAAAAATATTTATCATCCGATTTTAAAAAATGAATGTTTTTCTGTTGCCGTTGCGTCTGATGGCAGTTATGGAATTGAAAAAGGCCTGATGTTTGGTTTTCCGGTTTTATGTAGTCAAGGCGATTGGCATATTGCTCAAAATATTTCAATGAATCATCCTTTTATTAAGGAAAAGATGGATAACACCTATCAAGAGCTTTTAGCAGAAAAAAAAGCCGTAGAAGACATTTTGTTATAGAATATTTTTTAAAAAAAATATCAAAAATTTATATAATTCTATTAGACCGTGATTTTAAACTATGATAGGATTTTAAAGGGTCATCGTGTTTTTTAATTTAAAATAAAGGCGTTGTCCTTGTTTTTTTTGAAAAATGTATTATACTTTAACGACATTTTCCTTATATATTAAAAAGATATTTAATGAGAGGGGTTTTGAAAGATGAGATATTCTAAAAATTTTTGTGTTAGTGTCGCTATTTTATCTATTGCCTTGTTTTTAACAGGATGTGATCAATTAAAAGCTTTTCAAGAATATTTTAGTAAGAAGTCCCAATCCAAACAAGCTGTTGTTGAACAGCCGCAAGCTGTGCCTGCTGTTACTCAAGAAATTCCTCTTGGCCCTTTACCTGCTAATGTCTTAGCCCGTGTTGGCACATGGACCATGACAATGGATGATTTTAAAGAAAAATTAAATAATTTAAAACAAGCGATGCCGGATTTTGATATTACAACGGAAGAAAATCAGAAAGCTGTTTTAGATGAATTGGTGAATCAGCAGATTTTGGTTGTTGAAGCTGAGAATAAACGATTGTCTTATGATAAAGAAGTTTTCAAGGCATTAGAAGAATTTAGGCGAACGATCCTTGTTCAAAAAATGGTTTCGGATATGGTTGAGAATATTAAAGTGACAGAGGCCGAAGCGCAAGCATTATATAATGAACGTAAAGATTTTTTTGTTGAGCCTATTGAGCTTCATGTGAGAGAAATTGTTATGGATTCGCAAGCAAAAGCGAAAGAAGTCCTCGTTGATCTTTTAAAAGGCGGGGATTTTGCCGAAGCCGCGAAACAATATTCTAAAGGAAAAACAGCCGCGCAAGGCGGTGATTTAGGTTTTATCACGCAAGTTTCTTTTCCGGAAATGGGCAATGCCCTTATGGCGCTGGATGTCGGCGGCGTTAGTAATGTTTTTAAAGGCCCGGATGGATTTTATATTGTGAAAGTCGAGGAAAAAAAGGGCGGAGCCCAAGTTCCTTTTGAGAAAATCAAAGACGAGATTATAAGAAATATGACATTATCAAAACAACAGCAAACCGTTTTAGATTATATTGCCCAATTGCGCCAGAAAACAAAAATTGATATTAATCAAGACCTTTTAAAATCCTTATTACAGGAGAAGAAATAATGTTTAATATAGAAAATAAAAAACAATTTGCGATTATTTTATTAGCGGTTGGTTTAGGATTGTTTGCAGCTTTTCTTACAAGCCAGTACATTAAAAATAGTATTACCGAGCAAACAAAGACTTTTGCGCAATCGTATGTCCAAAGTAATATGGAGAAAGAACAACAATTACAACAACAAATTGAAATGTTGCGCGCACAAATGGCTCAGGAAATTCAAAGAGTGGCTCAAGAAGCGGCTCAGCAGGCCGCGGCGCAACAAGCTCAGCAACAAGTTGTTACCAAAACAGAAGAAAAAGAAGTTCGTCAAGAAGCTTTTTCTGTGCGTATGCCAAAAGGCAAAAGAGCATTAACTGTTCTTATTGACTCTTTGTCTGCAGTCGGCGGTCTTATTAAAGCTGGTGATTTGGTTGATATTATTGCGCATTTAAAAGTGCCAGATATTACAAAAGATAAAGACAGAGAAATTGTCAAAGTTGATGATGTAACCACTATTTTATTCCAGAAAATTTTAGTTCTTTCTGTGAATACGAACTTCGATGATATGACGCCACCAGATTATGTGCAACAGCAACAAGCTGGACGATTGAATATTACTTTAGCGTTGGAACCTGAAGCCGCGGCTTTATTGACATTTGCTCAGAAAAATGGTCAATTACAATTTACATTGCGTGCGCCGGATGAAAAAGAAACAGGTGTTTTTAAAGTTGCGTCATGGCAAGCGTTATCCGATTTTGTATTAGAACATCAAGGAACACGGCTTAAAGTTCCTCGTGATAAAATAAATACAGCGACTCCTGTTGTAACAACAGAAATAGAAAAAGAACCTGAGCCTGTTATAAAAATTTTTAAATCAGGACAAGCGGTTCAATAAAAAATAAGGGATATAATCATGATAAAAAAGAAAAAGTTTTTTTATTTCATTTTTTTTGTTGTTATTTGCTGTTTATTTTTTTCAAAAGCGCTTTGTGCTCAAATAGCAGAACAAGCGGACATTGTTGATACAAAAGAAGCCAAAGGCATTGCGTTAATGAAAGGAGAAATAGCAACTCTAAAGGTGTATGATTTAACACGGATTTCTTTAACAGATCCTTCCGTGGCTGATATTATTGAAGCTAAAGGCGATAAAATTTTATTAATCGCGCGTGAGGTTGGACAAACGGTTTTATTTTTATGGGATAAATATGGAAAAAAGACTTTTGTTGTGTATGTTTTTAACCAAAATTTGGAAGAAATTCAAAATCGTTTAATATCTCTTTTTCAAGTCGCTGAAATTGAAGGTATTCAATTGTCCATTAATAATAAAGAAGGAAAAATAGTGCTTTCTGGCGGAGTGCCAGAAGATAAACAAGATTTATTTAATAAAATTATAGAACCATTTTCTCCAGATATTATTGTATTAACAGAGAAAGAAAAACGCGATGATTTGGTGCAAATAGACATGCAGGTGACTGAATTATCGACGACATTATCACAAACCTTAGGTATTGATTGGACAAATCAACTGAAATACAATGAAACATTACCGAGCTTTGACGGATCCGTTAAAGATTATTTTAAAATAGGAGATTTTAATCGTACCACAGCTCTTTTAGCAACGGTTAACGCTTTGCTTGTCGAAGGAAAGGCGCGTATTTTATCACAACCTAAATTAGTTGTCGTAAGTGGTGAAGAAGCGAATTTTTTGGTTGGAGGGGAAATTCCTGTTAGAACCGCAACGGTTAATGAAACAGGAACGGCTGAGAATGTGAATTATAAATCTTATGGTATTGGAATGACAATAAAACCTATTATTCGTAAGAAAAAAATAGATATTACGTTAAGCACAGAAATTAGCGACGTGGATGCTTCTAATTCTTCAGAAGATAATGTTGCTTTTGTTACGAGAACAGCGCAAACACAGTTGTTTTTAGAAGATGGCCAAACCATTGTTTTGGCTGGATTGATTAGAAGTACAAAAAGTCAAGAAGTTAAACAAGTGCCGTTTTTAGGAAAAATACCTGTTGTTGGATTATTATTTCGTAGTAAATCAACGCCTGCCGCTAATCAAGACAATGAAATAGTTATTTCTTTAACGCCGTATATTTTAATGAATAAAAAAGATGATTTGGTTTTAGAGAATATGGAAAACATGCGCATACAAGAGAAAGCAGTCAATAATATAGCGCAAGAAAAAGAAGAACCAAAAATGTTAGATATTCAGGATTCTGTTGATGAGAAGACTTTAGAACAATCTCAAAAAGTTGAGACGCTTGCAGAAAAATCACCGCTGATTAAAAAGACTGTCAAAGAAATGCCTGTGATTGATGAAAAGCCATTATCGGTGAATTCTTCAGAATATCTTTTTGGTATTCCGGAAGAATTGCAAGAGTATGTTAAAGATGTTCAAAAAAGAATTGCTCAAGCGATTTCTTATCCTCAGGAAGCACAAAGTTATGGTTGGCAGGGCGTTGTTAAAATCGGAATGCTTATTCTTAACGACGGAACGCTTGCCTTCGCTTTGGTAAAAGAATCATCCGGCTATGAAGTTTTTGATAACAACGCGTTAAAGGTCGCAAAATCTTTAGCGCCTTATCCGCGTTTTCCTGCGAATACGGATTTGATGGAATTAAGCATTACCGTTCCTATCGTTTATTCTTTGACCAAACAAAAATAATCAGTATAATAAGTTTTTATGAATGCAAAAACGATAACACTTTTTAGTAATAAAGGTGGCGTGGGTAAAACTTTTATCGCGGTAAATTTAGCCGCGGCGTTGGCCATTTCTAAAAAGAAAGTTTTACTTTTAGATTTTGACTTGCAAGCCGGCCAAGATATGGCCCGTGTCATTAATCTTTCCCCGAAAGCATCCATTATCGATCTTTTGCCTCGATTAGAAACAATTGAAAAAATAGATTCGATGATCGAATTTGTCGCTGTTCATTCGTCGGGCGTTCATTTCTTACCTGCCGTGCGCGGCATTAAACAAATCAATCATGTTACTCCAGATAATATCAAACCGTTTATTCGTAAGGCTAAAGAATTTTATGATTATATTCTGATTGATGCGGGCCGTTCGTTTAGTGAGACATTAATTACTCTTTTTGATTATTCGAATTTGTTATTATTGGTGGCCACACCTGATATTTTAGCTGTTTATCAAATTAAAACGAGTATTGATATTTTGCAGAATCTTCAATTCCCGCTTAAGATTGCAAAACTGATTTTAAATCGTTCGGAAAGTAGCGGAAGCGTGGCGTGGCAGGAAATTCGTACCGCACTTCCTTGTGAGATTTTCAGTCATATTCCTTCCGACGGAAAAGTAGTAGGTTTAGCCTTAAATCGTGGAATTCCGTGTGTTTTAGATAGTCCTAAAAGTAAAGTCGCTGAGTCTTTTATGCGCATGGCCCAGATGATTGAAAAAGATAAAGATCTTTTTGTGGAATCAACGGATATTGAAAAACAAAGGGCGGTAGAAAGCGTTTCTGCTCAAGGGCAATTTTGGGAAAATTTTGGAATTTCTCAGCATGTGGCGGATGCGGCTGGCGCTATCACGGCTATTAAAGAAGATGATGAAATAACTATTTTAAAGAAAAAAATACATGAAAAACTTATTGAGCGTTTAAATCTCGACGGGATTACGCCAGAGAAATTAAACGATCCACAAACGATAGCGCGTGTTAAAAAAACATCGGAACAGTTAGTCGGAAATCTTTTAATGGAAGAAATGGGCGGGAAACAAATCGCTTCTCATGAAGAGCGTATTCATATTGTGAAAGACGTGGTCAATGAGGCTTTAGGATTAGGGCCTTTAGAAGATCTTTTGGCGGATGGCGATGTGACAGATATTATGGCGAATAATCGTAATGAAATTTATGTGGAGAAAAACGGCCGTCTTGTGTTAACCAATAAGAAATTTTTGTCTGATTCTCGCATGCGTGCGGTTATAGATCGTATTATCGCGCCTTTAGGCCGTCGTATTGATGAATCAACGCCGATGGTGGATGCGCGTTTGCCTGACGGTTCGCGTATTAACGCGATTATTCCGCCATTGTCTTTAAACGGTCCGATGATTACGATTCGTAAATTTGGACAGGAGCGTTTAACGGTCACAGATTTACTGTCTCAGTATAAAAGTTTGACAGAGCCAATGTCAAAATTTTTACAAGCGAGCGTTGTGGCGCGAAAAAATATTATTGTTTCCGGCGGAACAGGTTCAGGAAAAACAACTCTTTTAAACGTGTTATCTGAATTTATTCCTGATGGAGAGCGCATTATTACGATAGAAGACGCCGCAGAATTGAAACTCAAAAAAAGCCATTGGGCGCGATTAGAGTCACGACCGTCGAACGTTGAAGGAAAAGGCCAGGTAACCATTCGGGATCTTTTTACGAATTGTTTGCGTATGCGACCTGATCGTATTGTTATTGGGGAATGTCGTGGCGCTGAAGTTTTAGATATGCTTCAGGCAATGAATACGGGACACGATGGTTCTTTAACCACTATTCACGCGAATTCCGCGCGCGATGTTTTGACGCGTTTGCATTCTTTAATTTTATTAAGTGGTATTGAACTTCCTGTTCGCGCTATTAATGAAATGGTGGCTTCCGCGATTCATTTGATCGTTCACATTAATCGTTATTCCGACGGTTCAAGAAAAGTGACTGGTATCGCGGAAATAGTGGGATTAGATAAAGATTTTCAGCCAGAACTAAAAGATATTTTTGTTTTTAAACAGGCTGGCATTGACTCTGATGGAAAAGTGATAGGTTCTTATGTCCCAACCGGATACATTCCAAAATGTTATCAGGATTTTATCACTCAAGGCATCAAAATTGATAAAAATATTTTTTCGCTTTAAAAAGAAAATCATCATTGTAAGTTGTTTTCCTTCCTTATGACAATTATTAATCAAACCCAAAAGACAATCATTGCTCAAAATGTTAAAATCGCGCAAACATTATCTTCGCGGATTATTGGACTTTTAAATCGTTTTTCGCTTGATGAAAATGAGGCGCTGGTTATTACTCAATGTCAGTCGATTCATATGTTTTTTATGAAATTTGCGATTGACGCGATTTTTGTTGATAAAAATAATGTTGTTGTTGGATTAGTCGAAAATATTAAACCTTTCCAATTAAGTCCTATTTTTTTTAAGGCCAATTATGTTATTGAAGCGCCTGTTCAAACAATCTTGCGAACAAAAACCTGCCTTGGCGATAGAATAGAAATAATTTAACATTCAAAAGATGTCTTTTTTAATTGTTTTTATTATGTTATAGTGTTTCTATCTGGAAATCAATGTCCAATCTGGTCAAAAATAGAGAAATTTTATAAATTATGGGTGTTATTTATAAGCTAAAACAAGAAGTTATTGATTATATTCTTCACATAAAGAAAGAAAATAATGATTTTAGTTGCCGTCAAATTGCGAAAATCGCTTCCGATAAATTTGATGTGGACATTTCTAAATCTTCTGTAAATACTATTCTTAAGAATTCTCAATTAAGTAGCGGTGTCGGTCGTCGGGTTATTCAAAAAAAAGATTCGAGCCGCAAGTTTCAGATTCCTCAAGAAAGAAAAGAACAATTTCAAGAAACCATGAAACAGTTTGGTTTTGAAAAAGAAAATGTTGTTGCCATAGAAGAGCCGATAGCTGTACCGCTTTTGCCGGATGCAGTTAAGGAAAATCTTTTTTTGGAGCCCAAAAGCGATGATATCATGCTTTTGGAATCTCAAGCGCCAACATTATTAGTCTCGCAAGAACAACATTTGTCTTTAACCGATCAAACAGATTCAAAGCTGATAGAAGAAATAGATTTTTTACGCCAACAAAAACAGCAGGCATTTTCAAAAGTTTATACAAATGCAGGAGTTATTTTATTAAAAGCATTGTTATTGTTGACAGATGGCATCGGATTTTTATTGAAGATTATTAAAAAATATAATCCAGAACATATTTTTCCGGATAATTTTGAAGAGAGTTTAAATATTTTTCTTTTATTAAAGGCCTTAGGAATCAAAGATCCTTTTGAAGAAGATATTTCTTCTTACGCGGCAGGACTTTTGGGGCTACAAAAATCAGATAGCGCTTATGTGGGTCAGGCATTAGCCAGCGAAGATTCTCGAAAGATTTTTTTTCAGTGGAGCAAAAAAATACGCCTTTCTGATGATTTATTAAAGGAATACAGGAAAGAGAAAAATAATCTATTTTTGAGCGTTTATGGCTTTAGGATAGAGTTGGAAGACAAAACAGTTTTATTGACAGATGCTTCTTTAAAATCTTTTTATAAAGAAATGGATTGTATTTTTCCATTGCCTTTTTATCATGCGATTCGTTTATTGTCTCAATATTTTATTGTGAATGAAAAGCCGATGGTTTTTGATTTTTCCGGAAATTCTTTGTTGTATTTGCCTCAGATTGCCAAGATGTTCGATAATGTAAAAGAAAAGCGCGTTCAAAAAATATTTATCTTGAATGATCATCTGCAAGACATTTGTGAATTATCCGTCATTCCTCAAAAAAAGCGTCAATGGATAGCCCGTGTCGATTTTTCTTTTTTTGAAGGTATGGAAAAAACGGTTTCGGCGGGATCCCGTAAAAAAGTTTTTTATGATGCATTGTCCGACGAGATATATGATTTTTCAGAATTTCTTTGCCAGCTTGATCATAATCAAAACGTGAGAGCGTTTATTATTGAAAATAAATCGTGCGAGCGTTTAGCGACTGTTTTTTCTAATTGTTTTGAAATGGAATCTGAAGCTGTTGTATCGTCTTTTTTTATGCGTTTTATATTTAAAAATTCTTTTGTTAAAGAAAAAGTTTCTGTTACCGGATTTTTAAAGAATAATGAAAATGCGATAATAGAAAATTTTTCAGATTTGGCGGACGACTTTTTAAAAACGTTCGCGAATTATTTTACGCAGTATTTTTTGTCTGATAAGAATAAAGATAATAGTAGCGCTTGGAATGAATTTTTGAAATTGAAAGGCTCTTTCGATGAGACAAAACAATTTTTACATGCGCTGTTTTATCTCGATGAAAAAAGTCCTTTTAAGAATGATTGTATTATGGCAATGCGCATTTTCAATGAGTATTTGATTTTGGATGATAAACAGCGCAGGATTTTTTTAGATATTGCTAAAATCAACAATTAGTTTTATTGTCTCTTGACCCTCCATAATAATATGATATACTTTTTATGAAAGAGTGTTTTTAGCGGTTATGATTATTTTAAAAAACAATCATAAAGGTCAAAGTATTATTGAATATGTTCTTGTCGCGACTATTGTCGCGGCCGCTGTTATGGCTATGAGCACTTATGTTTTTCGTTCGGTTCAGGCCACACAGCAAATGATTCAAAAGGAAGCTAATAAATAATAAAATAATAAGAGAGAAAATAAAGGAGGAAAGCGCATGTTAAGACAATATCAGGCAGGATGTTTTAAAAGAAAGAGAAAAGGACAAAGTACGGTTGAGTATATTATTTTAGTAGCAGGCGTTATTGCGGTCTTATTGATTTTTTTACGTCCCAACGGCCCTTTTCATACGGCTTTTAATGAAACATTAAAAACCGGAACAAATGGAATGGAAACTATAGCTGAAAGATTAAAAAATTCTCATTCATAAAAAAGGTCATAAAAGATCAGGAGGCGTTTTATGTTGAAAAAATTATTTAAAAATAAGAAGGCCCAAAATACCGCTGAATATGCGATATTGATTTCTTTAGTTGTGGACGGGATTGTTGCTATGCAAACGTATGCTCAACGAGCTTTGCAAGCTCGCGTTAAAGATTCAGCTGATGTTATGACATCTATTGTGGGTACTTCAGATGTTCAGAATTCTTGGAGTGATGTTGGCGGAAATGCTTTAGGTTCCACAAAACAATATGAACCATATTATTTAGCGCAAGATTATAATGTTTATCGTGATGATTCAGAAGAAAAAGGTTATGATACTGCGGGCTTTTATGTTGATTCTAATGGAGAAAGAAGGAGAAGAGGTAAACAAACGACAACATATAATGAATCCGGCACAGTTGGTACAGGCATGAGTGGATTGTCCAAATCACCAACACCATAGTAACATATGTAATAAAATAAAATATTTTATAATTTTAAGGAGGAAATAATGTTTAAATATTTAAATAAAAAAAGAGGTCAAAGCACTTTAGAATATGCGATTTTGATAATAATTATTATAGGCGCGCTTTTATCCATTCAGGTTTATATTAAGCGCGGTATTCAAGGCCGTTTAAAAGGCGCGGCGGATGATATCGGGGATCAATTTTCACCAGGAAATACGAATTCCAGAATAACTACAAGGACAATAAGTAATACTCAAGAAACAAATTATGGAGGTGAGGCTACGTCTGAATTGTTAGAAGATGAAGTTACAACGACTAATAAAACGCTTAGAATTATTAATACTGATCAAGAATATTGGGGAGTATCTCATAGCGCTAGTGGTCAGGGTCAGATCCCGCAGAATCCTAATTAATAATTTTTTAAAAAAATATTTTATAATATTAGAAACGGCTTGTTAGAGATAAGAAGTTTTCTGACAGGCCGTTTTTATTGGAATATATTATAAAATCCTCAAAAAGAAAATGGTTTTTTATGAAAAATGTTGTATACTTTGAATAAGAATATTAATAATAAAGGAAATAGTTATGCTACGACGCTTAAGACATAAGAAAGCGCAAGCGAATATGGGAGAATATGCGCTTGTTTTGATTATAACGATTAGTTTTATTTCTGCAGTTAGTTTGTATGTTCGACGGGCTTTGCAGTCTCGTCTTTTTGATGCGCGGAATCTTTTGATGCATGCAGACTGTTTCGGCTGTCTTCCTTCTAGTAGTCTTAAAAGTAATCCATCGACAAATATGTTAGGCAATATAGATATTTCATACGAGCCATATTATACGGTCACATCATCAAAAAGATATGCAAGTTATGATGGAGAGGCAAATTTAGTTACAGATGGGACAGGAACTTCTTTTCAAAGAAAATTTGATTCTGCGGGAGATTATTCTTCTTTAGGAATTACGTTGCCGCCTTCTGCTAGCGGAAATCCAGCACATATTGAACCATATATCAATATTATTAAAGAAAAAACGTCGGTATTGCATAATACTGTATTTATT
>JAKQLT010000074.1 GCA_029567025.1 Candidatus Omnitrophota bacterium
TGTGGGAATCTACCGCGCTGTGGTAGAATTCCTACAGGTAAGAAGGGGTGACCTGGTTGTTGTGCCCCGCCTGATCGGAAAAAGAGCGGATACAAAAACGCAAAATGGGAAAGAATCCGTTGATGCGGAATACTTGAAAGCCGCAGAATGGTTCTGACTTAAAAGGATGACATGGAAGTCATCCTTTTTATTATGCGCTGGTTCAAACTTAATGATGAAAGATAAAGTCTCATAGTTTAATTTTCATGCCGTCGTAGGTGTAATCAAATTTTAGATCTGCATACTGCTTTTTAATGTCATTAAAATGTTTTTCTCCCCATGCATTAAGTTCAATTTCCTCGATATGGGTTATAATAGTTTTTTTGGGTTTTATCTCTCTTAACCGACTAATCATGTCTTTAAAAGAGATTTCGTCGGGAATATGCGAAAATGCCCCGCATTCGGTTATAAGCAAATCCAGGTTGCTGAAATCTTTATAGCGAGCAAAACTGATTGTATCGCACGGAGAGTATAACGCCTTTTTGCTTTTATGCTCTATCAAATAGGCGCACGTGTCAGATCCTTTTCCCCCGTAACCTACGACAGATATATTTATATCTCCCAACTGAAAATTGTCGCCGTCATCAACAAGATGCAAAGTCCCCGCTTTTTGCACATTGATAAAGTAATCTATGGCGGCAAACTTTTCCATTAAAATTTCATAAGATTTTTTAGGGATATAAATATTTATCGGGTGGACATTCTTATTCTTTAAAAAATTAAAATTCGCCTGCAAAACTGCACGCAGGCCAAATGTATGGTCCGGATGCCAATGAGTTATAAATAAATTATCTATTGTTTTTATGTCTCTTCGGTTCAGCGAGTCGGCGATATCTTCGCCACAGTCAACAACGGCGTTTATATCTTTTATAAACAAAGAACTGCTATTTCTTTTGTATGGCTCGCCCAACTTTCTGGCTTTTTTGCAGGCTAAACATTGGCAGAAAGGTTTTGGAGTCGGACTGGCGCCACCTGAGCCTAAAATTATTAGTTCCATAAAAATTTTATTTATATATTGCGATGATTTGCCGGAGTATCAATTCATTTGGTTTTATATATTTTCCTGTAAAATCAAACCAAACCGTCATAAAATCCTCTCTCTCAATTTTTCTCATCTTTCCAATTTCGGGGTCTTGAAGATAGATAAATTTATCATCCAAACCCATAACAACAGAATA
>JAKQLT010000085.1 GCA_029567025.1 Candidatus Omnitrophota bacterium
AAGCGCTGCGGGCCCTGAGGCCCTTGGCTCGGCCATGCGGGCTCGACCAAATTCGGCCGCCCTCGAAAAACGCAAGCGTTTTTCGGGGCGCCCGAACTTCGCCCACGCGCCGGCGTTGTCTGAAAGCCCGCGCAAGTATTCCATAACATCCATATATTTTCTATAGACCTCCGTATTCCACCGGCCGCGCCGCAACCATCTCCGTATAACTCAAGAAGTGTCAGGGTTTGCTCTTGCCGCGCGCCGGCCGTCCTGGCCGGCGCCTCTATTTTAACATCACAACAAATACAAAAACATCACAACAAATACAAAAACCTCAAAACATAACTCTATAAGGTATTTTTAAAAATTTTAGTTTTTTTAAAAAATGGCTTGACACAAAAAGCAAGGTGTGTTATAATAAGATTATAAGGTTGGTCACAACGTTGACGAGGAGGCGGATGTTATGTTGCTAACTTTACACGCGCTATGCAGAATGAAACAACGGGGGGTGACAAAAGACGCTATAATAAACACTATATTATATGGATTCGAACAAAGTTCAAAAGATGGCCGGCATATTTACAATTTAACCAAATCCATTGTTAGATGTCTTTTTAAAAAAGAAAAAATTGACATTTTAAGATACGAGGGAATGCGAGTAGTGATTGATGAGGATAATCAAATAATAACGGCATATAAAAGCAATAAAAACAGAAAGGATGTTTACCATGTCAATTAATGATTTTTTTAACGAACCAAAATTCAAAAGATTCCAAAAATACATTGGAGATAAAACTCTTGAAAATCTTTACGAATATTTAGAAAACAAAACAACCGTAACTAAGATGATCGATTCAACGAAAAACAACAAGCCAGCATTACTAGGAATAATTAAAGAAATAGAAGAAAACTATATTCCTAAATTAAAAATAAAAAAAGATGATAGTTTAAAAAAACAGTTAATCGGGAGCATGATTTCGTTTATTTTAGCCGAATACGGCTACGAAAATACAGGTAATTCAAAAACTTTAGGGAAATATGACTTTTTTTCTGTCGCCGCTTGCTATAAAAAAGTCAAATATAATCCATTTGATAATACTAAAGAACTAAAAACGATAAAGAATTTTGGCAGATCTAATGATGTTTTGTTTGTTGATGAATTTGATGATTATATAGGAAATGACGAAAGTCAATTGACTTATAAAAAAGTTTTTCAATTACTTTCATCAGATAATAACATCAGTAACATGATAAAATATATCGAAAACAACTCTGCACCAATAGACTATGCAACCGAAATAATTTCTGAACATTGGCCTGAATTAGAAAACCAAGGCGGAAGTTCCGGTTATATATTCGATCTACGCCAAGGGCAAATAGTATTCGAGGCTATAATCGAGCAAATACTTTCATCAATACAATACAAAAGAGATGGATTTATAAAATCAAAATATTTTCCTCAAGCGGTTAAATATATTAAGTCTAATTTACCAGAATTAACAATTCCCAAAACTAACCACAATTATTCAGATAAATGCTGCTATATATGCAAAGATAAAATAACTAACGATCAGCCGTACTTAAAATTATTTATGTTTGTGAACGAAAATTCTCTGAAGCATGAAAACATTAAATTTTCTTGCCCGAAACTCTGCGCCAAATGTTGCCAAGAAATTAAACATTTTAAAAATTTGTTTAACAATATCGATATTGAACAAATAAAGAACGATAGCAATTTTTTATTTGAATTACCCGGTAAAGTTATTGCATGTCATGATCTCGAAGATTATTTCAGTCAAACAGAATCGCCTAAAAAAATTGAATTACAAAAAGAAATCGAAGAACTTAAAAAAAGAATTAAAGAGTTAGAAAATCCGCAAAAAAAGGGGAGGAACTAAAATGAATACTATACCATTACACGGAAAACTACCATGTGCTCTATGCTTTACATCTAAAAATCAACCTTGGGGCGAAGGAATATCAGAAAATGATGGTTGGCGTCTGGAAAACAATCCATGTTCATGGGGGGCATCTAATCCATCAATTCTAATATTAGGATTTTCCAAAGGAAATAACCAAACCAATAATATTTTAAAATCAAATTTTAATGACATTCCTTTTAAAGGTATGAGAAACAATTTAACTAATATTTTACGAAAATTAAATTTGCTAAAAGATAATGAAATCATTGACGAAAAAATATGCGAAAGCGAATCAGAATTTTCATTTGGGTCATTAATTCGTTGTAGTATTTCAAAAAAAGATTTATCAACACAAAAATTTATAAAATCTGGCGACATAATAAAATCGGCCGCAACAGATAAGACCGGAATGCTTATAATAAACAATTGTGTTAAGCAATTTCTCAAGAACTTACCACCCAAACTTAAGATAGTTATAATGTTAAGTAATGATGATAATTATGTAGAAGCATGCATGAATACGTTCAAAATTGTTCATCCAGATATAAAAAAAATAAACGACGTTGCATACGCGAACAATCAAGTAACTTTTATACATGTCATTCATCCCTCAGGTGCTAGCGGAAAACACATACCCGACTGGTTAAATGGAACAACAGGAAAACAAGCATACAAGCGAGAATTGGCAATAAATGCAATAAAATCAAGT
Organism: Candidatus Omnitrophota bacterium; assembly: GCA_029567025.1. Taxonomy (GTDB): domain Bacteria; phylum Omnitrophota; class Gorgyraeia; order Zapsychrales; family Zapsychraceae; genus JADFXT01. The sequence continues at coordinate 2,614 of JAKQLT010000085.1, forward strand.
AATATAAATCTTAGCAATATCTAATAAAATTAAGTCATTTAAAAACCTTCCGCCCTACGCCATCCGTGGCTCCGGGCGGGGACCGGCGGCAAGAGCAAACTGTATTTCAAACCATCCTTACAAAATCAAGTATAATCATTTCCATACATCCTTACCGTCATAACTTCTACAGGCGCGGCCGGAGGGCGCGGGCCATCAGACAACAAGCGCGTGGACGCTCGTCACCGCCGCCCCGCGGCGGTTCCTCGGGATCTCGCCCGCGCGAGCCCCGCGCTTTTTGCGAATAAAGTTTTAACGCATCATAAACATCACCGTAAATCAACGCCGCCGCTTCGAAAACCACCCACAGCGCAAAAAGCGCTGCGGGCCCTGTGGCCCTGGCTCGGCCATGCGGGCTCGACCAAATTCGGCCGCCCTCGAAAAACGCAAGCGTTTTTCGGGGCGCCCGAACTTCGCCCACGCGCC
>JAKQLT010000121.1 GCA_029567025.1 Candidatus Omnitrophota bacterium
TGGCGTATCCGGCGTTATTATCTGCCGTTGGTATCGCCAGTATATTTATTTTGATTAATTTTGTCATTCCAAAATTAAGCGTTCTTTTAGAAGGATTAGGCAAAGAGTTACCTTTGATTACGCGGGTGATTCTTTTTATCAGTAAGGCATCTTTTAAAATGTCTATGTGGGTTATTCCTGTTATTTTTTTAATGATTGTTTTATTGTTATGGCTTCGAGGACCGTCTTTTTTTAAAGGTATCGCTAAAAAAATGGGGGTAAGGATTCCCTTAGTGAGAAAAATATTTTTGAATCAGGAATTTGCTCATTTTTCCCGTTCTTTAGGACTTTTAGTGAAAAGCGGTGTTCCTGCCATTACGTCTTTAGAGATTTCCATTGCCAATATTGAAGATGAAGAGCTTAAAAGACAATTAGGAAAAGTTTGTGATATGGTCGCACATGGAGAAACGATTTCTGAAAGCATGGAAAAAGTTACGAAGGTTCCCGTTTTTTTTATTAAAATGATTGCTATTGGAGAGGCCTCTGGTAGGCTGGTAGAAGTATTAGAAAGTGTTTCTAATTCTTATTCTCAAGAGGTAGAATCAGATATTGCCCTTGTTTCATCTCTTTTAGAGCCATTTTTAATTTTGTTTTTAGGCCTTATATTAGGGACAATTATTTTTTCGATTATTTTGCCTATTTTCCAAATAACACAGTTTGTTCAATAAAAAGTATATGAAACCTGTTTTTTCCTTAGAAATTAATGAGAAGTGGTTAAAAATGGGCTTTCCTCAATCAGCGAAAGCAGATGGGTCTGTTGATGAAAAGGTCAAAGTGTTATCTGTTACTGGCCTAAAGGATGACCAAATTATAGAGGCTATCAAAGAGGTTTGCCGAGGATTAAAGATTAAAAGTGGCTCTGTCATTTTATCCTTGCCGCGTAATCAAGTCATTGTCCGTAATGTTCATTTACCCTCGAAGGATGAGATAGAAATACAGCAGATGATTTCTCTTCATGTAGGGCGTATTGTCCCGTATCGGAAAGAAGATAGTGTTTATAGTTATAAAATTTTAGGAAGGGATGACCGTCGCTATACGAAGGCTATGATTGCGATTGTGCATCAAGATGTGATAAGACGTTTAGATGCAATAATAGAAGCGGCGGGTTTTTTTGTCGAGGATATTTTCCTAAGTTCCTATGGATCTTTAGGCTATGTGATAGATAAATGTAAAAATGATATTAACCCAGCGGATGTTAATTTAATATTAGAAATTGATTCTTCTTATGTAGATTTTATCGCTTTTTCAGATAATAAAGTTTTATATTCTCGAAGCATTCCTGTTGAAGTGACACAGATTTTTCAAGAAACGGGGATGAAAAAATTGTTCGGAGAGATTCGTCAATCTTTGGTCATTTTTCATAGTGAAGAAACGAGCAAAAAACCAGCGAGGATTTATGTGATGGGGGCGCGTGTGAATATTGCTGATTTTGTTAAAACGTTAGAAAAAGAATTGGAAATTCCTGTTAAAACGATTTCTTTTGAAGCCCAGAAGGATGTGTCTTTCCCTCAATTTTTATCTGTGGCCGCGGTTAAAGCCTTCATGGCTCAAGAAAAAACAGGCCCTGTGATGAGATTTTTAATTCCCGAAATACAGATACGCAAATCATTAAATGAACGAGCCAAAGAGCTTATGATTTTAGGCGGATTGATATTATTTTTCATTATGGCTTTAGGAGGCATTTTTACAACCAGAATATATCATCAGCAGGCGTATTTAGAAAAATTACAATCTCGGAATAAAGATATTTTTCTTTCAGTAGGTGATGCCTTAGAACAGTCTCGAAAGGTTGATTTTGTGAAGGGCGTTTTAACATCGAGGAAAGTCCCTATGGCTTTTTTAAATAGACTTTTTAAGATAATGCCTAAAGAAACAGCTATTAAATCCGTATCATTAGATAAAGACAAAAAAATTGTTTTACGGGGAGAGGCGCGAGAGCTTTCGGATGTCTTTAAATTCGTGGGAGAATTAGAAAAAGCCTCTTATATTACTGACGTTAGGACCAAATCTACTCGTCGACGTAAAGTTCAAGATAAAGAAATAACTGATTTTGAATTAAGTTTTGTTTTAACAGGAGATTTGCGTTGAAATTGACATTGCCACCCATTAAATTGAAAAAAAGAGAAACGATTATCGCAGGATGTTTAGCTGGCCTTATGGCGGCCTTTATTTTTGATAAGGTTTTTTTATCCGGAATAAGGACAAAATTAAATGATTTGAGTTGGGATATTAAAAAAGAAGAATCCCGTTTTTGGGAAGGCGCGAAAATAGCGCATCAAAAAGAAGATATAAGGGAAAATTATGAGCGTTATAAGAATTTTGTAGATATTCCCAGATCAGATAAGGAAATATTAACCGGATTTTTAAAAGAAGTAGAATCTTTGGTCAAGGCATCCGGCGGTTCTGTTATGAGCTTTTCTCCACGACAAGAACAGGAACAAAAAACAAACTGCATGAAATATCTTGCGGATTTGCAAATTGAAATTGAACCTAAACAGTTATTTAAATTTTTATCTTCTATAGAGGAAAGCCAGTGGCTTATGATGGTGGATAGCCTTTCGATATCTCCTAAAAATGAACAGGCCAATTTACTTAAAGTAGATGCTGTTTTGAGTATGGCTGTTTATTTGAAATAAAGAATTATTATTTCATGAAAAATCTTCGCTCCATAGACCCTGTCCAGACGTTTTTTTCGCATCGCCGTCTTTATCACGGTTTTACTTTGGTAGAAATGGTAATAACGATTGCAATATTATCCATAGGGCTTGTCGCTATATTACGTTCTTTTCTGAACATGTCATTTGTTTTGTATGCGGCGAAGCATCAAACAGATGCAGTCTATTTGGCCGAAGGAAAATTAAATGATCTTATTGTCGAGGATATGGAAAGTCCTTTAGATCTTAAGAGCTTAGAAGGGAAAAAAGAGAGCGCAGCGCTTCTTTTTAATAATAAACCATCAATGTATGTTTTAGATTTTTTAGTTAAAAAACAAAACCCGCCATATTATTTAGTTGAAGTTACGTCACAATTATTATGGAAAGAAGGTCAGATAGAGAAAGGTTTTTCTTTAACCACCTATTTGGCCAAAGACATTTTTAAATAAAAGGAAAGATAAAAAGGCCGATGTTTTTTAATAAAAAGAAAGTAAAGGGTTTTACCTTATTAGAACTTATAATCTCATCGCTTATTTTTTCGATTTTAGCTGTTGGCCTTGGCGCTACTTTTTTTTCCGGGATGAGAGCTTGGGGCGTTGTGAAACAATATGCGTCTGATAGTGATATTTTGTTTTCTTTGGAGTCTTTCGCTCGCGAATTAAGGCAGTCTATGTATCAGGAAGACCTTGGTTTTGAAGGCTCTTTATCGGAAATAACATTTCTTTCCGTTAAAAATGATAGGCCTGTTATTATGAATTATTCTTTCGATAAAACTAAAAAATGTATTAAGAAAAAAACACGTTCTTTAAAAGAGAGTGATGAGGATAAGGAGGATGGAGAAGAAAAAAATATCCTTTGTGGGATTGAAAAATATGAGTTGTATTATTTAATTATTGAACAAAAGAAAGCACAGTGGCTGAAAGAGTGGAAAATAGAAAACAATAGGGTTCCTTGCGCGGTTAAGGTCACTCTCGCAAAAGGGACAAAAGAGTTTTTAAAAACGGTTTTTATTCCTGTTTGCCGTTGATAAAAGGAGTTTTGGTGAGAGTTGATAAGAAAAATAGACAAGCGAGTATTTTGATGGCTTCGATGTGGCTATTGATTCTTTTTACGATATTGGCAGCAGCTATTTATAAAATGTTTTCTTCTCAAATAGCTATGAGTAAACGTCTGCAGGAAATGTCTTTAGCTTATTTTATGGCGCGTGCCGCGGTTATTGATGCCCAAAAGGATTTATATTTTAATGAAAAGAATTATACTAGTTTATCACAGTTAAAAGTTCTTCGAGAACAAGAGATGAATCATGGAAGTTTTTCTTATTATTTTATTGATGAAGAAAGCAAATTAAACATTAATAGGGCGACGGAAGAGATGTTATCTTCTATCCCCGGGATAGATAGTCGTTTGGCGCAGGACATCAGCACGTCTTCTTTGAGGCCTTTTACATCCATAGAAGAATTATTTCGTTTTGATGGCCTGGACCCGGATGATTATTTATCGTTTAAAGATTTTTTAACTGTTTTTGGCGATGGGAGAATAAATGTGAATACAGCTTCGCGAGAGGCCTTTTCTTTTTTGGGGATAAATGAAAGCACTATCAACAAAATATTTTCTTTTCGCGATGGGCCTGATGGCGTAGAGCTTACTGAAGATGATGGTGTTTTTGAAAGTCAGAGTGATATTATTCCTGTTTTGAGAGATTCTTTTTTTCTCTCTTTATCAGAAGAAGAATTTTTGGTAAGTCTTCTCAGTGCGCAACGTTTGGATGTAAAATCGCAATATTATACGCTTATATTAAATATTAAATATTTAGAAAAAATCATTGGGAAATATGCTATTACTATAACCAAAGAGACCATTGTGCAATGGCGGGAATTTTAAGGAGGTTTATTATGAATTTAAAGATCGAGAAAGCTTTTACGCTGGTTGAGTTGATGTTAGTGGTTATTATTATTGGGATTTTAGTGGCTATGGTTATGCCTAAGATGAGCGGGCGTTCCGAGGACGCTCGAAAAACAGTGGCGAAAGCGGATGTAGAAATGAATATTGCTACAGCCCTAAAATTATATGAGTTTGATAATGGGGTATTTCCAACGACAGAAGAAGGGTTGGACGCTTTATATGTCGCGCCACCATCTGCGCGTAATTGGAAAGGCCCGTATATGGAAAAAAGGATTTTGGACCCGTGGGGGAAGTCTTATCAATATAAATCTCCAGGAACGCATCGTAGTGATTATGATTTGTTTTCTTTAGGTCGTGATGGTATAGAGAGTACGGATGATGTTGTGAATTGGGAATGATTTTTTAAAGATGTTTCTATTTATATCGAAAAAATAATAGTTTTGTTGTTATATTGCATCACGCGGTAATCGATATAGTTATGAATGGCTTCGATAAGGACTTTTTTCTCTAAATTCTTACCTTTGCGTATTAAGTTTTTTAAATCATCTTTGTGGGATATGGGCTCAACGGCTTGCGCGATAATCGGGCCTTCGTCTAATCCTTCAGTCACAAAATGAGACGTCGCTCCAATAATTTTTACGCCTCGATCAAGTGCTTGTTTATAAGGATTCATTCCTTTAAACGATGGCAAAAATCCATGATGGACATTGATAATATCTTTTTTGTAGGCGTTTAAGAATTGAGGTGAAAGAACCAGCATATAGCGTGCCAGGATAAGAAAATCTGTTTTTCCGTCTATAATTTTTAATATAGCATCTTCTTGGCGGTCGTTTTTTGTGGCATTAATAAAATAAAAAGGAATTTTATATTGTTCAGCGAGCTCTTGATGGGCGGAAAAATTGCTGATGATAAAAGGAATATTAAGATTCAGCTCGCCTGTTTTCCATAAATAAAGAATTTCGGCCAAACAATGTTGCGGTTCTGAAACTAAAATTCCGGCGTTTAATTGTTTTTCTTTTTCATAAATAGCGAAAATGGCTTTAAGTTCTTTAGCTAAAGGCAGGAGTTTTTCTTCTAATGTCTCTTTCTTGACTGCTTTATCATCGAGAAAAAATTCGATTCTTAAGAAAAAATGTCCGTTTTTAACATCGGTTGAGTATTGATCCGCAGTAATAATATTAGCGCAACATTTAAAAATAAGATCGGAAATTTTAGCAACAATTCCTTGCTGGTCAGGACATTGAAAAAGAAGGATGAAAGTATTAATGGGAGCTCCTTTGTTTATATGTTATAGTCAGCAATCACTTAAAATTTCTTTTGGTAAAGATTTTATAGAAGCAAAAAGAGGCGAGTATTAAAATCGCGCCCCATGTTAAAATCATAAATATCCATCCTTGTGTTGTCATAGGCGTTATTCTCTTTTTTTTCTCCATGCTAGTTTAACTAAAAAGGCCAAAACAATAAAGATCCCCACTAAACCAATACGTGTACTTAACACATAGATTTGATTTTCTGGGGAAACATTTTTCATGATAATAAATGGCCACCATTCTTGGACAAGCCACATGCCTAAAATCGATAATAAAAAAACAGGAGTAATATATTTAATAATAAATTTATAAATTTTTGGAATTTTGAGATCCGCCCCTTGATGAATTTCATCCCAAGCTTTATGGATGCCAAAAATCCAGCCAAAAAGAATGGTTTCAATCGTGGCAAATAAGACGATCAAAAATGTTCCTCCCCAGAAATCGAGTTCATCTACGACGCCATTTTTGAGAAAGAAAATCGCTGGTTGGCAGAGAATAAAAGTCGTAATTCCGAAAATCGTCACTGCTTTTTTTCGACTTAAATTAAATTCATCTTCCATAAAGGCAATGGCAGGTTGCGCCAGCGATACCGAAGAGGTGACGCCTGCTAAAAATAAAAGAGCAAACCATAAAAAACCAAAAAATTCTGACCATGGAAGTTGATTGAGAATTGATGGCATGGTCACAAATCCGAGGTTAAAAGTTCCCGATGTCGCGATGGCGTGGATATCTTGAGGTCCAAAGAACATAAAAGCCGCCGGTATAATAATGCTTCCGCCGATAATCACTTCAGCCATTTCATTGAGACTGGCCGCTGTTAATCCAGAAAGCGTAATATCATCCCCTTTGGATAAATAGCTCGCATAGGTTAGGATCATGCCGATACCGACGCTTAAAGTAAAAAATATTTGTCCAGCGGCTTCAAGCCAGACTTTGGCTGATTTAAGAGCGGAAAAATCCGGATTCCACATAAAGCCTAAACCGTTTAAAATATTCCAATCAGGATGTTGCGGATGAGGTGTGCCTAAAGATAAAACGCGAATACAAAGAATGATGCCAAAGAAAAATAAAAGAGGGAGGGCGATCTTGCAGAGTTTTTCGATTCCTCCGCGAATGCCGTAATAGATAACGCTGATATTTAAAATAAAGGTAATTAAAAAAAAGAAATAAGCGGTTCCTAAATTATCAAAGAATTGATTTTGTTCTATTCCTTGAAATCCGCTTAAGAAATTTCTTAGAGAGGCGGTATCAGTCAGCCCCGTTAGTTTTTTTGTTAGGGCAAAGAAACTATAAGCTAATGTCCAAGATTCAATATAAGTATAATAAATCAGAATAACAAGCGGTCCAAAGATTCCAATAATGCCGAAATATTTGATAAAACGGTTTTTTCTCCAAATGCTATGAAAAATGCCTGGAGCGGTTCCATGTCCAAATCCTCCGCCGTAACGGCCTAAAGTCCATTCGATCCACATCAAAGGAATGCCTAAAAGGAGAAAAGAAATAAGGTAAGGAATCATAAAGGCGCCGCCACCATTAGCCGCGGCTTTAGCCGGGAATCTTAAGAAATTACCTAATCCAATGGCAGAGCCTGCCACGGCCATAATGATTCCGAATCGATTTGTCCAACTATCGCGTAGATTTTTTTTCCCCATAACAGATAAAATGATTTTAATATTATCGGCGCTTATTTTCAATCAAATTAAGGACATTTTATCTTGACGCGTATAGTTGGTTGATATATATTCATAACGTTTAAAAATGTAAAATCTATTTATTGTTCTTAGTTGTCCATCATAATTATTTTAGGAGTTTTGAGTGCCTGTTGAGAATATTGATATAGATGCTTTAAAAGCCAAAGCGCTGATTTATCGTAAAGAAATTCTTGAAATTGTTACCTCTGCGGGATGTGGTCATCCGGGAGGTTCTTTATCTGCCGTTGAAATTCTTTTAAGTCTCTACGAATATAAAATTCGGCATAATCCTCAAGATCCTAAGTGGTCTGACCGGGATAGAGTCATTATTTCCAAAGGGCATATTACGCCGGCCGTTTATGTCACGCTTGCCAATAGCGGTTATTTCTCTAAAGAAGAATTAAAAAATTTTCGTAAATTAGGAAGTGTGCTTCAAGGTCATGTTGTCACGAAAGTCCCTGGCGTTGAATTTAATACGGGATCTTTAGGCCATGGGCTTTCTGTGGCCAATGGTCTTGCTTTAGGCGCTAAAATGTTAAAAAAAGATTTTAACATTTATTGTTTAATGGGCGACGGAGAAATACAGGAAGGTTCTGTGTGGGAAGCGGCCATGACAGCGGCTCATTATAAATTGGATAATGTCTGTGCGATTGTCGATTATAACAAAGTTCAAGAGAATGGGCCTGTGGAAGAGATTAAAGGATTAGAGCCTTTAGCTGATAAATGGAAAAGTTTTGGCTGGGAAGTTAGAGAAGTCATAGGCCATAATTTTAAACAATTATTTGGTGCTTTGGATGATTTTGGGAAAATTAAAGATAAGCCTTTTGTGATTATTGCGCATACGATAAAAGGAAAAGGCGTTTCGTTTATGGAAGGCGATAGAAACTGGCATGGCAAGGCGCCAAATTTAGAACAGCTTAAAGAGGCCTTAAAAGAATTAGAAGGATAAAAAATGTCTCAAAAAATACCAACACGCGATGGTTTCGGTCATGAATTAGTCGAACTCGGAAAGACGAATAATAAAATTGTTATGGTCTCGGCTGATTTGGAAGACGCCACACGTGCAGAATATTTTAAAAATGCTTATCCCCAGAGATTTTTTAGTGTTGGAATCGCCGAGCAAGATATGGTCGGGACTGCCGCGGGTTTAAGTTTATTGGGGTTTACGGTGTTTATTAATTCTTTCGCTGTTTTTTTAACGAATCGCGCGTATGACATGATCCGTATGGATCTTTGTTATAATAATTGTAATGTGAAAATTATCTGCTCTCATGGCGGATTAACCGTCGGGGAAGATGGCGCCTCCGCCCAGTGTTTGGAAGATTTTGCGATTATGCGCGTTTTACCAAATATGAAAGTAGTTTGTCCGGCCGATGAGTTGGAAGCCAGAAAAGCCACACGCGCTTTTGCCCAAACATTTGGGCCGATGTATATGCGCACATCTCGCGCCGCGCTACCTGTTATCACAAAACCAGAAGATGTTTTTGAAATTGGGAAAGCCAATGTGTTACGCGAGGGAAAAGATGTTTCTATTATTGCTTGCGGAGTTATGGTTTCAGAAAGTCTATCTGCCGCGAATATTTTAGCGAAAGAAAATATTGATGCGCGCGTTATTAATATGCATACCATAAAACCCATTGATGCTGAAATAATTATAAAAAGCGCTCAAGAAACGCAAGCGATTGTTACCGCTGAAGAACATCAAATCAATGGCGGATTAGGCAGTGCAGTCGCGGAAGTGATTGTAAAAAAATGTCCAGCTCCTATGGAAATGGTTGCCGTCAACGATTCTTTCGGTGAAACGGGAACTCCAGAACAACTTCTTCAGAAATTTCACCTCAAAGACGTCGATATCGTCGATGCTGTTAAAAAAGCTATTAAGAGAAAAAATAAAATATAAGTTTAAGATATAAGGACAAGATGCTTAAAGAAAAGAAAATTCTTATTTTTGAGAATCCGTTTATTTTGGTCAATCGCTTGGTCAAAGAATTTGTTCGTATTGCAGAGTTGGCTATTAGAGAAAAAGGGGCTTTTTATGTTGCTTTAACAGGCGGAAAATCAAGCATTCCTTTTTATAGTCGATTAACCGCGGTTAAGGATTATGCCTTTTGGCGTCAGACGCATATTTTCTTAACAGATGAGCGTTTTGTCCCTTTAACAGATTCACGAAGTAATTTTCGTATGATTAAGGAAACATTATTAAATGACTTATTCGTTCCTGAAAACAATATTCATCCAATCGGGACACAATATGATAATGCCTTTTTCTCGGCAAAGAATTATGAAAAAAATCTTAATAAAATACTTCCGATCTCTAATGAATATCCTCAATTTGATTTTATTCTTTTAAGTTTAGGGGAAGATGGGCATATCGCGTCATTATTTCCAGGTCGCAAAGATTTTAAAGACAGCCATTC
>JAKQLT010000132.1 GCA_029567025.1 Candidatus Omnitrophota bacterium
TTAATTTAAGAGATTTTAAGACCTTTAAAACCTCTTCACTTTCCATATGATATTCTTTAGCAAGATCACAAACTTTCATAAAAATCATCTTTCTTTTTTTAAGGGCAGAATTATTTTTCCAATAACGCCTTTACCTCGTCAATAATCTTCTGCGCTTTAATTTTACCTAAACCTTTTATTTGGGTCAAATCCTCCAAACTCGCTTGGGACAATTGCGTCATAGTAGTGTACCCCGCCTCGCGTAAAGACTCGGCTGTTTTAGGAGTAATCGACTTTACTTGAGAAAATTCTTGCACGACATCAAGCGACTCTTTGGCCTCAATAGCTTCTTGTTCTTTTTCTTCACTTGCGGCCTCATCTTCTAATTTTTTCCATTGGTCAAAAGAAAAAAGGTTGAGTTCCCATCCGACTAATTGACTGGCCAAACGTACATTCTGGCCATTACGGCCAATCGCTAAAGACAATTGATCATCCGCGACAATAATATTCGCTTTCTTCTCTTCATGGCTAATCTGAATCTGAGAAATCTCCGCCGGAGATAAGGCCGCTTGAATATACTCTTTTATATCCGACGAATAACGGATAATATCAATTTTTTCTCCCTGGATTTCAGAAACAATATTCTTAACACGTGTCCCGCGCATCCCCACGCAGGCACCCACACAATCGACTTTTTCATCTTTGGAATAAACAGAGATTTTCGTTCTCTGCCCCACATCGCGTGAAATAGCTTTTATCTCAACAATCCCTTCATAAATTTCCGGGACTTCCATTTCAAAAAGACGCCTAATAAAATTAGGATGCGCCCGGGATAAAATAACCTGCGGCCCGCGGCTTTCACGCCCCACGCCTAAAACATAAGCGCGGATCCTATCGCCTTGTTTAAATTCTTCCTTTGGAGACTGTTCTTTTTTAGGAATACACGCTTCTGACTTTCCTAAATCGACAATAATATTCCCCTTATCAAAGCGATAAACGCCACCGCTGATAATTTGCCCAATGCGTTCTTGAAATTCCGTAAAAATGACATCTTTTTCTGCTTCACGTATTTTCTGAATAACAACCTGCTTAGCTGTTTGCGCAGCAATACGGCCGAATTCGCTGGATCGAATTTCTTCTTGACCCGCGTAAGCCGTTAATTTCCCTGTCTTAGGGTCTAAAACCACCCGCACTTCTTCATCCTTTTCAACGGTCCATAATTTCTTAGCCGCTGATGAAACAGCCGCTTCAACCGCTTTAATAAGAATATCTTTATTAATGCCTTTATCTCGCTCTAATTGTTCAAGAATCGTAATTAATTCGTTTGTTTCCATAACTCCCTCTTTTCACTTTCTTATATGATTTGAACTGCTTTGTTGATTATTTTAAAAGGAATAGCGACCAAGCCGCTCTTGGTCTGAACCTCTAGAACATCTTCAAAAACATTTTGAATTCTTCCTTGATGCTCTTTTTTGCCTTCGATATTCTCTGACAAATAACAAACAACCTCGCGGCTACAAACACGCAAAAAATCCTTTTTTGTCTTTAACGGCCTGTCTAATCCCGGCGAGGAAACCTCTAAAGAATACCTACCGTCTCGAAATTGTTTTTCTTCTAAAAATCTTAAAATCGTTTTATGAATCAAGGAACATTCTTCAACCGTAATCCCACCTTTGTCCTTATCGACAAGCAGTCGGATGACATAATCATTCTGGGATTTATAAAAATTTAATTCAACGATCTCAAGATTTTTCTCCTGAACTAAACGTGTAATATTTCTCTCAATGTCTTGTTCTAAAAATTCCATTATTTCCCTTTTATTTCTTTAATAACGCTGTCTTTATCAACAAGCTCTGACTCGGAGCTCCCACGCGTTTTAATTTCAACTTTTCCTTCTGATAAATTTCTTTTCCCTATGACAATCCGTAAAGGAATTCCTATTAAATCCGCGTCATTAAGCTTTCTTCCCACAGTCTCTTCACGATCATCAACCAAAACCTCAAAACCTAAGCTCTCAAGATCTTGATGGTATTTATCTGCTAAAGTTAAAATTTCTTGCGCGTCGTCTTTTCCTACTAATGGAATAATTTCGATATCAAAAGGAGCGACTTCTTTAGGCCAAATAATCCCTTTCTCATCATTATGTTTCTCAATGATCGCTGCGATGACACGGCTTACGCCAATCCCATAACAGCCCATAATCATTGGCTTTATTTTTCCATCTTCATCAACAAACGTCGCTTTTAAAGACTGGCTGTATTTTATCCCTAATTGAAAAATATGCCCCAATTCAATCGCGATCTGTTTTTTTAATTTTGTTTTCTTACATTCTGGGCACGTGCTTCCCTCATCACAATCCGAAGAAACCGCGCCTGAAAAGCCGCAAGAAGAGCAAAAAATTAAAAAATCCTCGCCGATAGGCGCAGGAACCATAAATTCATGAGAAATATCGCCTCCCATGGCCCCTGAATCCGCTTTAATAATAACAACATCCAACTCTAACCGTTTAAAAATCCTTTGATACGCCTCATACATCCGATCATAATTTTTCGTTAAGCCATCCACATCTTTATCAAAACTATACGCGTCTTTCATGATAAATTCACACGCGCGAACAATGCCAAAACGCGTGCGGATTTCATCTCGAAATTTTGTCTGAATTTGATAAAGGGTTACCGGCAATTGACGGTAAGACTTCACAAAGCTTTTAACCAAATCTGTGATGATTTCTTCATGCGTCGGACCTAAACACATCTCTCGCCCTCGATTATCTTTAAAAGCAATCATCACATCTTTAAGCGTTTGATCACGTCCGGTTTGTTTCCAAATTTCTAAAGGATGCAAACAAGGCAAAAATAATTCAGTAGCCCCAGCCCTATTCATTTCCTCTCGAATAACATTTTCGATCCGTTTTAAAACTTTTAATCCTAACGGCAAATACGAATAAACGCCTGATGTCAACATATGCACTAATCCCGCGCGCAAAGAAAGCTGATGACTAATCGCTTCTGTTCCTATAGGGATTTCTTTTAATGTCGGAATAAAATATTTTGACCAATACATATTCTTAAGATCCTTTGTATTCCCTTAAACGTTAAAAAATCCTTGCGGCAATTTTACTCGCCTTTTTTCAATTTTATAATAAAACGATGGCCGTTGCTTATTCATAGTCCATTCACCCTGAATTTCTCCATGCTCATTCATGCCTTTTGTTTTAAACGCAAAAATATCTTGAAGGATTATCTTATTTTTTTCCTCATCAAAACGGATATCAGAAACAGTTGTCACGCGACGGCGGCCATCCATAAAAAGCTCGACATGAACAATAAGATCCACTGCGCGCGCGATCTGCTTTTGTATTTCAGCGGTACTTAAACGAATCCCCGTCATAAGCATCATCGTGACCATTCGATTATAACAATCTTCTGGGCTTTCAGCGTGAACAATAGCTAAAGAACCGCTATGCCCGCTCGAAATCGATTGAATGAAATCTAAAATTTCTTCACCGCGAACCTCGCCAACAATAATTCTATCAGGTCGCATACGCAAACTATTAACAAAAAGCTCCCGCATCGTAATCTCGCCTTTGCCTTCGACGTTTGCAGGCTTAGTAACTAATGGCACCACGTGCTGTTGTTTTAAACGCAACTCAGGAGTATCTTCAATTGTAATAATACGTTCATCTTCCGGAATATACTTAGAAAAAACATTAAGAATGGTTGTTTTTCCAGCGCCGGTTGACCCGCAAAAAATCACATTTAATTTTGCCTCCATAGCCGCTTTTAAAAGCACTGAAATATCTTTATTCAACATTTTTAAATGCAATAAATCTTCCGCTTCATTAATATCCTTTTTAAACTTACGAATCGTCATAACCGGGCCAATATTCGAACACGGAGGAATAATCACATTAACGCGAGACCCATCGGCTAAAGAGAAATCAACATAAGGGCTTGATTCATCCACTCTTTTATTACTGCCAGAACCAGATAAAATCTTTTGGATCGTATGCGCCAATTGTCTATTGTCCGCAAATTTAATATCTGTCAAATGAATATGCCCATCTTTCTGAATATAAACCTTATCACAACCATTAATCATAATTTCCGTGATACTTTCATCTTCAATCAAAGGTCTTAAGGGCCCTAAACTGATAACCGCGCTAACCAAAGCCCTCACTAAAATTTGTCGCTGTTCAGGCAAAATAGGAATACGCTCACGGTAACAAAGATCATTGATAGCTTTATCAACAAAAACACGCAACTGGTCTTCATTCATCGCATCTTTAACTTTCAAAAAATCAGTTTCACGAATAAGATACCGATGAACTAAATCTTTTAAATTTTCTTCCATAAAACGCCTTCCTTTCGATTCTTTGCGTCAGGATGATGATTAATGAAATAAATTTTTTATTTTATCGATCCACCCGAATCGCGCAAAATCACTATAAAAAACAAACGCGGCTAAAGCCATAATTAAACTAAAACCAACGCGCGCGATCCATTCTTCTGTTTTTTCCGACAAAATTCTCCCTCGAATTTTTTCAACAGCTAACAACAAAATATGCCCGCCATCTAAAGGAATAACGGGAAGTAAATTAAAAATTGCCAAACTCGCGCTAATCACCCCTAAAATAAAAAGGACATGATTTAATCCCATTTCCGCTGCTGATTTAATAATAAAGAAAATACCTATCGGGCCTGTGACAGAATCTTTTAACGGCATAGACCCTGTTATCATAAAATAAAGCGATTTATAGGTCATAACAACAATTTCCGCTAATTTTTCATATGATTTGATAAAAGATTCTCCCCAAGAATATTTTAAAAGCACGATCTCTTCTTTAGGACGAATTCCTATCAACTGCATTTTTTGCTTCTGACCAAAAATGTTTTTTCTATCTTCAATTTTAGGATAAAGGGTAAGAAACAATTCCTCTTTATTTCTTAAAACCTTTAAAGTAATTTTTTCAGCATTTGCCTCTTTAATATTCTTCTGCAACTGCGTCCAGCTTGAAACTGAAATTTCATTGACTGCTTTGATATGATCGCCTATTTGCAACCCCGCCATTTGCGCTGGATAATTTTCAATCAATCCGCCGACTTTTGTTGATAAGTCAGGATATCCCAGCATAAACACAAAAACAAAACAGACATACGCTAAAATAAAATTAACCAAAGGCCCGCTGAAAACAATCAAAGAACGTTTACCCGCAGATTGTGAAAGAAACTCATCTGGCGCGCCTTTACATTCCGATCGCTCATCACCAGCCATTTTCACGTAACCGCCTAAAGGAATCAGACAAATAAGATATTCGGTTCCCTGATATATTTTAGAAAACAATTTCGGCCCAAATCCTAATGAAAAACGCTCGACTTTAACCCCAGAGCGACGAGCCGCAAAAAAATGCCCCCACTCATGAACAAGAATTAAAACACTTAAGACAATAACAAAAACACCCGTGCTTTTCAAATTCGCTAATAAAATATCTACTGGCATATTATTTTTTTATCAACCTTTCTGTTTCTTCTCGCGCCCAACGATCCGCCTCTAAAATATCTTTAAGAGCCGGACTAAAAATACAACGGTGCTTTAAAACAACTTTTTCAATAATTTTATAAATCTCTGTAAACTTTATTTCCCTTCTTAAAAAGGCCTCGACCGCCTCTTCATCGCTCGCGTTTAAAACGCTCGGCAATGTCCCATCTTTTTGAGCCACAAGGCGACACAAGCCCAAACAAGGAAATTTTTTCAAATCAGGTTTCTGAAACGTCAATGCTTTTAAACTAAAAAAATCTAACGATTTTAATCCTGTCGAAATCCGACGAGGATACATTAAGGCGTATTGTATCGGAAGCCGCATATCTGTAATTCCCAACTGCGCGATAATCGAACCGTCTTGATATTCCACCATCGAATGAATAATCGCCTCCGGATGAACCACCACATCAACCTGGTCTTTCTGAAGTTGAAAAAGCCGCATGGCCTCAATCACTTCAAATCCTTTATTCATCAATGTGGCGGAATCAACGGTTATTTTCTTTCCCATCCGCCATCGAGGATGGTTAAGAATTTCCTCAACAGATAACTGATCAAATCGTGATTGGCACACATTTAAAAGAACACCGCCCGAAGCGGTTAAATAAACTTTTTTAAGCTCTCCTCGAGATTCCCCATTTAAACATTGAAAAATCGCACTCTGCTCACTATCGATTGGAATAATCGTTGCCTTATATTTTCTTGCTTCTTTCATAATAATGTCACCGGCGATAACTAAGGCCTCTTTATTCGCCGGAGCAACTATTTTCCCGCTTTTCACCGCACTTAAAAATG
>JAKQLT010000149.1 GCA_029567025.1 Candidatus Omnitrophota bacterium
AAAAGGAAAATATTGGAATAAAACATTAATCCATGGATTTTTAATAAAGGCTTCTTTCCAAAAAAAGACCCATTCGTTATGAATAAGATACATGCAATAGCTATGCTTACCTATTAAAACAATAAGTCTATTTTTAAACAACAGTTCTGAAAGACGCGACTTGCTGGTTATAGTTAAAATCAAAATAGCGGCATATAACATAGCCAAAAGGCTAAACCCATAAGTAACTGTCCCCCAAGAATGAACATAATAAAATATTTTATTCTGATCAAAAATCAGATAAAGAAATATGGGGATAATAAATAAAAAATAAAAAGCTATTTTCCTTAATAAATACAAATATTCTCGACTAACGTTAATTAATAGAGATATCAACGATCCTAAAGCAATCGCATCAATCCTCGCATAAAAAGAAACATAAGAAATAAAGGGCTGCACTCCGTAATAAAAATGTGCTATCCTAAAAAATAATGCGGCCACAATAAAAAAACATGTTAAAAATATCATTACTTTCCGCCTTAAAAAATAAATAAGGGCCGGCCATAGAAGATAAAATTGTTCTTCGATAGAAAGAGACCATGTTAACCATGCAGGCGTATGCGCGGGAATATTTTCAACAGACGCCAAATAAAAGTTTGAAAGATAAAAAACTTGATACAAAACACCATTTATTTCTTTATAAAACAAGATGTTGAAAATCAAAAAAGCATAATATAAAGGAAATATACGTAAAATCCGACGAAAATAGAAATTCTTGAAATAATGCTTTTTTGTTTTGCTTTGAAGTAAAATGTTCGTTATCAAAAAACCAGAAATAACAAAGAAAAGATCTACACCGCTCCACCCAAAATTATAAAAGAACATTGTAAATCCCGAGTTAAAAGGAAAGCCATTAAAAGCGACATGAAAAAATATGACCAAAACAATCGCCCATCCTCGCAATCCATCTAAAGCAATGAATTTCTTCCCAGAATCTAAATATTGTCTAAGCTCCTCAGAAATAATCTCTCTATGAGTCATATTTTGATTATATACATATTTATGTTAGATATTATCTATTTTAATATTATTTTAATAGTCTTATTTTATACATATTGACAACAAAAAATCGCTCGTGTATAATCCCAATCCTCAAATCAATTTAAATAAATTTTAATGAAAATCTCTCCCGGAGCAAAAGCTCCTATCGATTTTTCCCTAAAAGAAAGAGGAGAATCTCATGACAACCGAAGCAAAAAAACCAGCAGAAAAACCAAACGTTGATTTGGAAAACAAGAAAAAAGCGCTCGAACTGGCCTTAACTCAAATTGAAAAACAATTCGGCAAAGGTTCTATTATGAAGCTGACCGGTGGCGTGATTAAAGGTATTCCCGTCATTCCCACCGGTTCGCTTTCTCTGGATATGGCTTTAGGCGTTGGAGGAATTCCCAAAGGCCGCGTCGTTGAAATTTTCGGGCCTGAATCATCAGGAAAAACAACGCTTACCTTAAGCATTATTCACCAAATCCAAAAAATGGGCGGAACAGCCGCCTTTGTGGATGCCGAACACGCGTTTGATTCCTCTTACGCGCAAAAAGTCGGCGTTAAGCTCGAAGATCTTCTTATTTCCCAACCGGATACCGGCGAGCAAGCTTTAGAAATCGCGGAAACGCTTGTGCGATCTAACGCGGTTGATCTCGTCGTTATTGACTCTGTCGCGGCCTTAACACCGCGCGCGGAAATTGAAGGCGATATGGGCGATTCTCATATGGGACTTCAGGCAAGACTGATGTCGCAGGCCTTACGTAAATTAACCGCGGCTATCAGTAAATCAAATACCTGCGTTATTTTCATCAATCAAATTCGTATGAAAATTGGCGTTATGTTTGGCTCTCCCGAAACAACGACCGGCGGCAATGCCTTAAAATTTTATGCCTCAGTTCGTATTGATTTGCGTCGGATTGAAAGCATTAAAGTCGGCGATCAGGTTTTAGGAAACCGCGTAAGAGCCAAAATCGTTAAAAATAAAGTGGCCGCGCCCTTTAAAGAAGCCATTTTTGAAATTCATTTTGGAGAAGGAATTTCTTATACGGCTGATATTTTAGATTTAGGCATTAATTTAAATATTATTGAAAAATCCGGCGCGTGGCTGGCCTATGAAGGCGAAAAAATCGGGCAAGGCCGTGATAACGCGATAAAATTTTTAAAAGAAAATCCTAAAATCGCGCAAAAAATAGAAAAACAGATTCGTTCTAAAACAGAATAAAATTGAAACGTGGGGAAAAATAAAAACGATAAATATTTACAAGAAGCAAAAAATACGGCTTATCGTTTATTAAAAATACGCAATCGCAGTGAACAGGAAATCCGCGTAAAATTAAAAGAAAAAGATTTCCCGAATGACATCATTGAAGAAACGACTCGCTATTTAAAAACAGTTAATCTCATCGATGATCGGCTATTTGCCAAAGGATTTATTCGATCTCGCTTAAATAAACCTTTTGGAAAACGACGCATCGTCCTTGAATTACAACAAAAAGGTGTTTCCAAAGACATTATTAAAGAAACCCTTCTGTCAGAGACAGAAAATTACGATGAAAAAGATACGGCGATAAACTTAGTGCGAAAACGCGCCGTCAAATATCACGGAATTGAAGAAACAAAAAAACAACAACGGCTATTCGCTTATTTAATCCGTCGAGGATTTTCAAGCGACTCTGCCTGGAAAGCTATTAAAGAATTATGACCACTACCGAAATTAGAAGTAAATTCTTAAATTTCTTCGCATCCAAATCTCATAAAATCATTAAAAGCGATTCTTTAGTCCCGAAAGATGACCCAACCGTATTATTCACAACCGCAGGAATGCAACAATTCAAACGTCAATTTTTAGGGCATTTAGAAGGATTTACGCGCGCCGCGACATCACAAAAATGTCTACGCACGGATGATCTGGAAGAAGTAGGAAAAACTGATTTTCATCATACCTTCTTTGAAATGCTCGGGAATTTCTCGTTCGGCGATTATTTCAAAAAAGATGCAATTCTTTGGGCATGGGAATTTCTAACAAAAGAGCTTAAAATTCCATCAGAAAAATTATGGGTTTCCGTCTATAAAGATGATGCCGAGGCGTATAAAATCTGGCTCGATGATATCAAAATTCCCAAAGAAAAAATTGTTAAGCTGGGCGATAAAAGCAATTTCTGGCCGTCGGAAGCAAAAGAAAAAGGCCCGAACGGACCTTGCGGGCCGTGCTCTGAAATTTTTTATGATTACGGTGTAAATAAAAACTGCATCCAAAGCGATACATGCGATCCGTCGTGTAATTGCGGACGATTTTCAGAAATATGGAATCTCGTTTTCACACAATTCAATCGAAAAGACGGTGGCGTTTTAGAACCTTTACCGGCAAAAAATATCGATACCGGAATGGGCTTGGAACGTTTGGCATCAGTCATGCAAGGCAAGAAAAACAATTTTGAAACAGATATTTTTAAGCCCATTTTAGAAGCCATTGATGAAAACATTAAAATTGGCCCGATTTTACCAGGCATGCGTAACGAACGTTATGTCTTAGCGGATCATATCCGCGCGGTTGTGTTCGGCATTTCCGACGGGGTTGTGCCGTCCAATGAAGGCCGCGGCTATATCATGAAAAAACTCATTATCGCCATGTCTGATATCGCGATTCGCTCTGGAAATAATAAGCCGACAATTTATAAACTTGTACCAACGGTTATTACAGCCATGCAAGAACAATATCCGGAAATTAAAGAAAAAGCCCAAAACATTGCTGATATTATTAAAAGCATTGAAATGATATACATTGATTTAAGAGAAAAACGTATCCCTGAATTAGAGGATAAAATTTTTCATGTCTTTCTTAAAAACGAAACTCAACAAAAGAATAAAGAAGTAAAAAAAGAAGTTGGTCAAATACTATTTCTATTTAAAGATACTCACGGATTAACAATAGAAACAATGCGTCCTATCGTTTGGCATACTATGGAACAATGGACAGAGAATGATTGGGAAGATGCTTTAAAAGAATTTAATCAATTAATGCAAAAACAACAAGAACAATCCCGCGCGGGAAGTAAAATGACCGGCGATGTCTTTGCAAATGCCGGATTAAATCTTAACGTCGCAAAAACAGAATTCTTAGGCTATAACCACATTTATACAACAAGCACTGTTTTAGCGTTATTATCAGGCGATAAAAAAGTGACAGAAGCTAAAAAAGACGAAGAAATAAAAATTATCCTTAATAAAACGCCTTTTTATGCCGAAGGCGGTGGGCAAATTGGCGACACAGGAAAACTCACCAAAGATGATTTAATCGTTAAAATAACAGACACAAAAAAAATGAATGATATTTTTATTCACATGGGCATAGTGGAAGAAGGCACCTTGCGTATCAATGATATGGTCAAAGCGGAAATTGACATCGAGCGACGTTTAGCCATTATGCGTAATCATACCTCAACGCATCTCTTACAATCCGCGCTACGTGACGTTTTAGGTTCACATGTCCAACAGCAAGGTTCTTTTGTCGATGATGAACGCCTGCGTTTTGATTTCACGCATCCTAAATCACTCACAGAAGAACAAATCACGGCCATAGAAGAAAAAGTCAATCGATTGATTCTGGATTGTGACACGGTGACAAAAGAATATCTCTCGATCGATGAAGCAAAAAAAAGCGGGGCGCTTGCTTTCTTCGCCGAGAAATATGGCGAGGTTGTCCGCGTCGTAACCATTGGCGATTATTCCAAAGAATTCTGCGGCGGCACTCATTTAGACTCAACCGGACAAATCGGATTATTTAAAATCATTTCTGAAAGCGCTATTGCCCAAGGCATTCGCCGTATCGAAGCTAAAACAGGATTAAACGCGTTTCTCGACATAAAAAATCAAGAAAAACAATTGTTAGAGATTTCCAGGTCTTTAAAAGTGTCTCCTCAAGAAATCGCGCAACGTATCCATCTTCAGGCCCAACAGATAAAATCATTAGAAAAAGAACTCTCGCAATATCGTTTTGAAAATATCAAATCTTCTATTGATAGCATTATTGAAAAAGCGGAAACGGTCAATAATTCAAAAATTATTACACATCATTTTACTAATATTGATATGGACCTATTAAGAAAAGCCGCTGACGTTATGAAACAAAAAACACCGTCTGCGATTATCGTTTTAGGCGCGACCACTAACGAGAATGCATCTTTACTTGTTGCCGTATCCGATGATTTAATCAAAAAAAATATTAAAGCGGATATTCTTATAAAACCTTTAGCGACATTGATAAAAGGAAGCGGTGGAGGCCGTCCGCAAATGGCACAAGCTGGCAGCAAACAAACGGATAAAATCCCAAACGCCCTTCTTCAAGCTAAAAATATCATCAAGGAAACCTTATCATCATGAAAATCGTTACCACAAAAGGCCAAACATTACAAAAAATTTATGAAAGAAATTTTTACGCCCGTAAACCAAGCGTTATCGAAAAAGTTCAAGATGTTTTAGAAGATGTGCGTCAATACGGCGACGAAGCGGTCATCAAATACACAAAACGTTTTGATAAAGTAAAATTAACCGCTCGCCAATTAGCGGTTACGGAAAGCGAAATCTCAAGCGCCTTTCAAAGCATTACAAGCGATTTTATATCGACATTAAAAGTCGTTATCAATAATGTCAATACCTTCTATAAAAAACAAGTCCTTAAACCCTGTCGAGTCAAAGATACAGATGGAGTTCTCTTAAAAGAAAATATTATCCCCTTAGATACGGTGGGAATTTATGTGCCAGCAGGAACCGCGCCATTAGTTTCTTCCGTCTATATGTCGGTTATTCCGGCCAAACTGGCTGGAGTTAAACGAATTATTTTAGCCACACCTCCGGATAAAAATGGACATATTAATCCTCACATTTTGGCGGTGGCCAATCTTCTTAAGGTTAATGAAATTTATAAAATAGGCGGTGCTCAGGCGATTGCGGCCATGGCCTTTGGAACCAAAAGCATTCCGCGGGTCGATAAAATCATTGGGCCAGGCAATATGTATGTCACAGAGGCCAAACGACGGCTTTTTGGATTCGTGGATATTGATATGCTTGCTGGGCCTTCAGAACTCGCGATTATCGCGAATCGTTACAGTAATCCGGATTTTATTATGGCGGATATGCAAGGACAAGCAGAGCATTTAGGCGGATTAGCCATTTTAGTTACAACCTCTAAAGAAATTATCCGTCAACTCAAAAAGAAAGATTGTCCTGGTTTTGCTATTTATGCGAAAAATATAGAAGAAGCGATTGACATTGTTAACAATATCGCACCCGAACATTTACAAATATTAACAAATAATCCAAATCAGGTCGCTAATAAAATTAAAAATGCCGGAGCTATTTTCTTAGGGCCTTACAGCCCAACCGCTTTGGGCGATTATGCGGCGGGGCCAAGCCACGTGTTACCGACGATGGGGTCAGCGAGATTTTTTTCAGGACTCTGCGTGTCTCATTTTCTCAAAAAAACGCATATTATTTCTTATTCCAAAAGAGCGCTCGAAAACATCAAAGACCATATTGTTAAAATTTCAACGCTCGAAGGATTAACTAAACATAGCGATTCTATTAAAATCCGTTTTAACTAAAAAATAAGGAAACTCTTATGGGACGAAAAGCGAAAATAGAAAGAAAAAGCAATGAAACCGAAATCATCGCGGAACTTAATATCGACGGGACAGGAAAAACAAAAATAAAAACCAACATTGGGATCCTGGATCACATGCTTGATTTATTCTCGTTTCACGGCTGTTTTGACCTAACCTTAGATGTCAAGAAAGCGGACCTAAATATTGATATTCATCATACGAATGAAGATATTGCCATTGTCTTAGGAAAACTTTTCAGAAAAGCCTTAGGCGAACAATGCGCCGGAATTCGACGTTTTGGTGCAGGCGCGGTTCCCATGGAAAACACGCTTGGGAAATGCATTATTGATATCAACGGACGCGGCCATTTGGCATTAAAAATAGGAGAAAATGATCCGCCTTATCCGGCGATGAATGTGATTGACGGCTATGCGATTACCTATTTAGAACATTTTTTAGAATCTTTTGTTAAAAATCTTGGTGCGACTCTTCACGCCAAAATTAATTATCCCAGTGAAGATCTCCACACGAATTTAGAAACTATTTTTAAGGCCTTAGGGCTTGCCATAGACGAGGCCACAACGATTGATAAAAGAAAAGAAGGAAAAGTTCCGTCGACCAAAGGCATTATTGACTAAAAGGATATGACGATGATAGCAATCATTGATTATGGCATGGGAAATTTACGAAGCGTTGAAAAGGCGTTTGAAAAAGTTGGCGCTAATGTTAAAATTACCCAGAGCATTCCCGATATTTTAAAAGCAGAAAAAATAGTTCTTCCCGGCGTAGGCGCTATAAAACCAGCGGTGGAAAAACTAATAGAATTGCATTTAGTTGAACCCATCCAAAAAAGCATCGCGGATGGAAAACCTTTTTTAGGAATTTGCTTAGGACTCCAATTGTTGTTTGAAAAAAGCGATGAGGGGGGCGATGTCAAAGGACTTGGCATTCTAAAAGGAACAGTGCCGCGTTTTAAGAGCTTAAAAGTACCACAAATGGGTTGGAACCAAATTCATATTCAACAAAAAGATTGCCCTTTATATCGAGGAATTCCTGACGGATCAAACTTTTATTTCTGCCATTCTTATTATGTCGAACCCACAGATAAAACAATCGTGGCCACGACAACGGATTATGGTTTAGCTTTTAGCTCATCGATTGCGGTAAAAAATATTTTCGGCGTTCAATTCCATCCGGAAAAAAGTCAAACCTTAGGACTACAAATCCTCAAAAATTTTACTGAGATTCCTGTATGATTATTTTTCCAGCGATTGATATTAAAAACGGAAAAGTCGTTCGACTTATTCAGGGAAAATTTGATTCTGTCACAGAATATGGAAATGATCCTCTGGCTATGGCTCAACATTGGGAAAACAAAGGCGCGACGTGGATTCATGTAGTTGATCTCGATGGGGCTAAAGAAGGAGCGATGAAAAATACCGCAGTCATATTAAAAATGGCGCATAATGTAAAAGCGGCTCTTCAAGTGGGAGGAGGCATCAGAACCAAAGAAGACATCGCTAAACTTATAGACGGAGGTGTTTCCCGTGTTATTTTAGGGACCAAGATCGTTGAAGAAAAAACATTTTTAAAAGAATCCTTATCTCTGTGGAAAGATAAAATCGCTGTCAGCTTAGATTGTTCAAACGGGAGAGTCCTTCAGAAAGGATGGACATCTCAAACAAATATTAAAGCTGTTGATTTTATTCCCGAATTAGAAAGACTTGGATTAAAATGTCTTATTTATACGGATATTGCCAAAGATGGCATGCTTTGCGGCCCAAATTTCGAAGCCTTGGAGGAAATCTTAAATATCACTAAAATTCCTGTCATTGCTTCAGGAGGGATTTCATCGTTAGAAGATATTAAAAAACTTCATCTTTTAGAAAAAAAAGGGCTCGTAGGCGCTATCACGGGCAAAGCTATTTATGAAGGAAAACTTGATCTGAAAGAAGCCCTCAAGATAATAAAAATATGCTAACAAAACGAATCATCCCCTGCTTAGATGTCAAAGACGGCCGTGTAGTCAAAGGCATTAATTTTGTTAATCTACGAGATGCCGGAGATCCTGTTGAAGTGGCACGAAGTTATGATGAGGCCCAAGCGGATGAAATTGTTTTTTTAGATATTACAGCCAGTCATGAAAAACGTTCTATTATTTTGGACGTGGTCAAAAAAACAGCAGAAAAAGTTTTCATGCCATTAACCGTCGGAGGAGGCATTAAAAATTTGGAAGATATTCGACAGCTTCTCAATGCCGGGGCGGACAAAGTATCTGTTAACACCTCGGCCGTCGAAAATCCTAATCTAATTCAGGACTCAGCTAAAAAATTTGGAAGTCAATGTATTGTCGTTGCGATTGATGCTAAAAAAACAAAGGATCATTTTGAAGTTTACACGCATGGGGGAAGAACGCCAACAGGAAAAAATGCTGTAGAATGGGCCCAACAAGCAGAAAAATATGGCGCAGGGGAAATCCTTTTAACCAGCATGGACTTTGACGGCACAAAAAATGGTTATGATATTGCTCTTACCGACGCTATTTGTCGCGCTGTTAATATTCCGGTTATCGCATCCGGAGGCGCTGGACGCATCGAAGGATTTTATGATATCTTTGATAAAACTTTAGCCGATGCCGCCTTAGCCGCGTCCGTCTTTCATTATGGCGAACTGACCATTTCTCAAGTAAAACAATTTTTAAAAGAAAAAGGAATAAAGGTTAGATTATGACACAAAAGAATATTGCAGAAACAATCCAAATCACATCTAAAAATTTAAAAAAATTAAAATTCGACGATAATGGGCTTATTCCAGCGATCGTTCAAGATTTCAAAACCAAAGAAGTGTTAATGATGGCGTATATGAATATTGATTCATTAAAAGAAACACTTAAAATCAAAAAGACCTGTTTTTGGTCCAGATCAAGAAAAGAATATTGGGTGAAAGGCATGACCTCAGGACATTTCCAGTTTGTCAAATCTATTAGCTATGATTGCGATTGCGACACTCTTCTTATAAAAGTCCGCCAAGTTGGATGCGCATGCCATACGTATAAAAAAAGTTGCTTTTATCGAACAATTAAAAAATAATTTATGCTTTATCCTTCAAAAAAAGATTTCATCGGATTAACACAAAAAGGAAACCTAATTCCTGTCTGCAAAGAAATTTTAGGCGATTTGGAAACGCCGGTTTCTGCCTATTTTAAAATCGCTCAAAAATCTACATATTCCTTTCTCTTAGAATCCGTTGAGGGCGAGGAAAAATTCTCACGATTTTCTTTTCTTGCGAAATACCCCGAACTTATTGTGGAAAGCAAAGGTCAAGAAATAAAAATCACGTCTTTTCAAAACAAGAACAACACAACAGAAAAATATCCTATCACCGATACCCCATTATCCTTTTTACGCAACATCATGAAAAAATACAGCTTAGTCCCCATAGATAATCTTCCAGCTTTTTGCGGTGGTCTCGTCGGATATATGGGATATGACACCGTTCGTTTTTTTGAAAAACTCCCAAACGCGCCTCACGATGATTTAAACTTGCCCGATATGATCTTTATGCTCGCGAAAGATTTTATTATTTTTGATCACCTCAACCACAAAATAAAAATCATTTCGTGCGCGTATATTTCTGATCATGCAACGCCTCAACAAAAATCGCTTATTTATAAAAAAACCGTCAAAAAAATAGATGCCCTGATTAGACAATTAAAAAAACCTTTGGCCATTAAAGAAAAATCCTCGAATGCTCCGAATAAAAAACTTTCAATGACCTCAAATCTTACGGCCAGTCAATTTAAAAATATTGTTGAAAAAGCCAAAGAAGAAATCCGCGCGGGTGAAATTATTCAAGTTGTCCCATCTCAAAGATTTATGGTTGACTTAAAAACAAATCCATTTAATATATATAGAACTTTGCGGGCGCTTAATCCATCTCCTTACATGTATTATTTACATTTGAAGGACATAGATATTGTTGGGGCATCCCCGGAAGTTTTTATCCGATGTGAAAACAGAATTGTCGAAACGCGCCCTATCGCAGGAACAAGACCGAGAGGAAAAGATGACGCAGAAGACCTGCGATTAGCCCAAGAACTTTTAAACGACCCGAAAGAAAAAGCCGAACATATTATGCTTGTTGATTTAGGGCGAAATGATCTGGGACGCATTTGTGAAAAAGGAACAGTTCATCTCTCGGAGTTTATGGTCATTGAAAAATATTCGCATGTGATGCATATTATCAGTAATGTCAAAGGGATTTTAGAAAAAAATAAAGACATCTTTGATATACTGCCAGCAACATTTCCAGCAGGGACAGTTTCCGGGGCGCCTAAAATAAGAGCCATGGAAATTATTAACGCGCTTGAAACCGTCAAACGCGGACCTTATGCGGGATGTATTGGTTATTTTAGTTTCTCAGGAAATTTAGATACCTGTATTACCATACGAACTATTGTTATAAAAAACAAAAAAGCGTATTTGCAGGCCGGAGCAGGAATCGTTGCGGATTCAAATCCGCAAAAAGAATATCAAGAAACAATCAATAAAGCGAAAGCGCAATTTATGGCTATTGACCTAGCTCATAAACACGCTTTCTAAAAAAGAAAAGGAGTCAACACGAATGGAAGTCAGTATCAGATTACAACGCATTGGAAAATCAGCAAAAAATCACCGCAACTTTAGAATTGTGGCTATCAAAAAAGCTCAAAAAAGAGACGGCGGATCTTTAGAAATCCTTGGGTCTTATGAGCCTTACAAAAAACCAGCGGTTATTTCTATCAATCAACAACGATTAGATCACTGGGTAAAACTGGGCGCACAAATGTCTGACACTGTCAGAACTCTTGTGAAGAAAACAGCCAAAGCAACAAAATAATAATGTGTTTCTTTATTAACCTTTTGTGAAAGAAAGAAGATTTCTATGCCTACAGAACAAACGGCGCATCCTTTAATGACTTTCCCTATTATCCCTTATATTTTGATTTTCTTTATTTTTTATTTTCTCATCATCAAACCGCAAAAAGACAAACAAAAAGAAATAAAAAATATGCTTCAAAATATTAAGAAAAATGACGAGGTGGTCACTCTTTCGGGAATGCATGGAACAGTTGTTCTCGTCAAGGAAAAAACAGTTATTCTCCGTGTCGACGATAACACCAAAATAGAATTTGATAAGGAAGCCATTGCTTATATAAAAACTAAGGAGTAAGGAGATGTTTACGCTATGGACAAAATTTTACAAAATAAACTCTTAATTATTACTGGGATTTTAATCGCGGCGCTTTTTTGCGCTTTTCCCATTGAACAACGCATTAATTTAGGACTGGATTTAAAAGGCGGGATGCATTTGGTTCTGAAAGTCGATAATGAGAATCTTCCAACAGAACAATCGAAAAATGATGCCGTGTTACGCGCCATTGAAATCTTGCGTAATCGCATTGATAATCTGGGCGTCGGAGAAACAGCCATTCAACGCCAAGGAGAAAGTGAAATTCTTGTCCAGTTACCAGGCGTTACCAATCGCGAACAGGCCTTACAAATTGTCGGACGTGTAGCGATGCTCGAATTTAAACTCGTCAGCGATGATTCCGAAAAATTAAAAAATGCCTTGGCAGGACAAATTCCAGAAGGGTATGAATTAAAAGAATTAAAAAAAGATGAGGGAGGCGGCATGATTTTAGTCGAATCCCAAACAGCTTTAAGCGGCGATACGATTTCAGATGCCCGTGTTGATTTTAGTCAACAAAGTTTTGGCCAACCTTATATTTCTCTTAAATTCAATGCCGAAGGATCTAAAAAATTTGGGACACTCACGCAGAACAATGTCGGCCGACGATTAGCCATTTTATTAGACGGAGAAGTCTTATCAGCGCCTAATATTAAAGAAGCCATTTTAGGAGGAAACGCGCAAATCACAGGACAATTTTCTTTTGAAGAAGCGTCTATGCTTTCTTTAGCATTACGTTCCGGTGCGCTTCCAGTTCCTATGCATGTTGAAGAAGAACGCACTATCGGGCCGTTATTAGGAAAAGATTCTATTAACGATGGCTTTAAATCTGGCGTTATCGGCATTATCGCTGTTTTTATTTTTATGTTTCTTTATTATTTTAAAGCAGGATCTATTGCGAATTTCGCTCTGATTCTTAATGTCTTTCTCATTTTAGGAATTATGGGTTTTATTAATTTAACCCTTCCAGAATCTCAACTAACATTAACGCTTCCCGGTATTGCTGGCATTATTCTCACTTTAGGTATGGCTGTTGACGCTAATATTCTTATCAATGAACGTATCCGAGAAGAACTACGTAATGGCCGACCGCTTCAAGCGGCTATTTCAAGCGGTTTTAGCCGTGCATTAACAGCAATTATTGACTCTAATATTACAACGCTCATTGCGGCGTTTATGTTATTTCAATTTGGCTCCGGTCCTATCAAAGGATTTGCGGTTACATTATCGATTGGTATTGCCTCGAGTCTTTTTACTTC
>JAKQLT010000158.1 GCA_029567025.1 Candidatus Omnitrophota bacterium
CCTAAAGGCGGGCCCGGGATGCAGGAAATGTTATCTCCGACTTCTGCAATTCGTGGTGCTGGCATTAAAGCCGCGCTTATTACTGATGGGCGGTTTTCCGGCGGAACGCGAGGGCTTTGTATCGGACATGTGGCGCCTGAAGCCGCTGCTGGCGGAGAAATCGCTATTCTAAAAAACGGAGATATTATTGACATTGATGTTTTTAAAAATAAAATAAATGTTAAATTATCTCAAAGAGAAATAAAGAAGCGTTTAAAAGCATTAAAACCTTTTCAGTCAAAAATTAGAGGCGGTTGGCTTAAACGTTACGCGCATTTTGTAACCAGCGCGGATACGGGAGCCGTTTTAAGAAATAGTTAAAAGATTTAATTTTTTAAAGGAGGAAACATTATGTCGACTACGATTACAGCTATTAATGAGAAAGTCAAAAAAGAAAGTGCTTTTGTAGAAGCCCTTTTTATGGAAATGGGTAAAGTGATTGTCGGTCAACGGTATTTATTAGAACGGTTGATGATTTGTTTGTTTTCTAACGGGCATGTTTTGATTGAAGGTGTTCCAGGATTGGCTAAAACGACAGCTGTTAAAACTTTGGCTGCAGTTCTTCAAACAAAATTTCAGCGTATTCAATTTACGCCGGATATGTTGCCTGCGGATTTAATCGGAACCATGATTTATGATCAAAGTAAATCTTCTTTTTATGTTAAAAAGGGACCTTTGTTCTCCAATTTAATTTTGGCGGATGAAATTAATCGCGCACCAGCAAAAGTGCAAAGCGCACTTTTAGAAGCTATGCAGGAAAGGCAAGTGACTATTGGGGAACAAACATTGAAATTAGAAGAACCTTTTTTGGTTATGGCCACGCAGAATCCGATTGAACAAGAAGGAACCTATCCTCTTCCTGAAGCGCAGGTAGATCGTTTTATGTTAAAAGTTAAGATTTCGTATCCGAATAAAGAAGAAGAATTAAAAATTTTAAGGCGAATGGCGACAACAGATTACAAGTACGATATTCATCCTATTATTAGTCCGAGTGATATTATGCGTGTGCGGAGTGTTATCAATGAAATTTATATGGATGAAAAAGTAGAGCAATATATCGTTGATATTGTTGAAGCCACGCGTTATCCGGAAAAATATAAAATTTCAGAACTCAAAGGCCTTATTCAGAATGGCGCTTCTCCTCGAGCGACGATTAATTTGGCTTTGGCGTCTAAGGCGCATGCCTTTTTGGAAGGCCGCGGCTACGTGACGCCGCAAGACGTAAAATCGATTGGCTTGGATGTTCTTCGCCATAGAATGATTATTAGCTACGAAGCGGAAGCTGAAGAAAAAACCTCCGAAGAAATCATTAAGAAAATTTTTGACGAAATAGAAGTTCCATAATTTTTGGGGAATGTTCTTAAATGGCCAGGAAAGGACTTTTTTAATAATACCTTTCTAAGATTTTTATGATACCTAAAGATCTTTTTAAGAAAATCAGGCAAATTGAGATATCGACTAATCGCATGGTCACGGATGTTTTTGCCGGGCAATATCACAGCGTTTTTAAGGGGCAAGGTATTGAGTTTGATGAGGTCCGCGAATATCATCACGGTGATGATGTTCGTTTTATCGACTGGAATGTTACGGCTCGCACCGGAAAACCGCATATTAAAAAGTTTGTTGAGGAACGCGAATTAAGCGTTATGATTTTGGTTGATGCGTCGATGTCTTGCCGTTTTGGGACGGTTCAACAGCTTAAAAGTTCTATGGCCGCTGAGATCGCGGCGATTTTAGCTTTTTCCGCCATTCGCAATCATGATAAAGTCGGGCTTATTATTTTTACTGATAAAATAGAGAAGTTCATTCCGCCTCGAAAAGGCACAAGTCATGTCTTACGCGTTATTCGTGAAATCCTTTATTTTAAACCTCAAGGCCGTTTGACGGACATTTCTTTAGCTTTGGATTATCTTCACAAGGTTACGACGAGAAAAACGGTCGTTTTCTTGATATCTGATTTTATGATGTTTCATTCAGAGAATAACAAGAAAATAGAATATCTTTTTAAGAAGGACCTCTCCATCGCGAATCGTAAGCACGATATGATCGCTATTACGTTAAATGATCCAAAAGAAAATAG
>JAKQLT010000174.1 GCA_029567025.1 Candidatus Omnitrophota bacterium
CATGAATATGTTGCTTACTTAAAATAATAGAACGTTGATTTGGCATTAATCTAACATTTTCAATAAGCGCTTTCTCCTCTGACAAAGCGCGTTGCTGATTTTTTGATAATTCTTCTGAAAAGTTGATATAAATATATTCTCGTGCCTCTTGGGGAGAAAGAATTTCTAACTCATCGGTTTTCATGGCATTATCTTTTGAATCCGATACTGAATCCATTTTTTTAACAAGGCCGGTATTAAATTTAAAATCCATTCTTTTCTTATTAACCATATTATAAAGTTTGATAGTCCCTTCTGACCCTTGGATAGAAATATCATCATAATTTATAGGTCCTAATGATTTCGCTCTTAATGTCCTAAGAATTTCTGAAGGATTATCAACGATTGCTCGAAAAGCGCGGCTAATATTTTCCGTTATTGTTATAATTCCTGGCTCGCCATTGAAAAGATCTAAAGCTTCTGCCGTTTTTTCATACGCCAAGGCTTCTTGTTCTAAAATAGAAAGATGCGGATACTGGATATGAACCGCTTCGTGGGCAATTTTGGGAGCTAAAAGAGCTATCTTTTCTTGTAACGTTAAATTCTTGAAAATTCCTGCGCCAACCATAATAATCCCTGCTTCTTGTAACGCAAATGCCATGTTAGGATTATCATAACCTTCAAGAAATAAAATAGGAACTTTGTCTTTAATGCCTATTTTTTCAAGAATTTTATAAGTTGCGGCTACAAAATCTTGATATTCTGGCAAGTTAGAAATCTCCAATGAACGACGAATCTGGCTTTCTTCAACCCCGCCAATAATGCCAAAATTTTGATTAATATATTGAGTCAATTTTGAGATATTTACATTGTTAATACTCGTAGGCTTTAAATTGTCTTCCATTTTGATGGCGTTCGAATTCTTTACCTCTAAAATTTTATTATTAGGGCTCAATAATATTCCAGAAATAAGGAGAAGCATAGCTCCTAAAGTCGCCAGCTTACTAACCATAGCCAAGTCAGTTACTTTACTAAGCTGAAGGTTAGTAAAATCGCCTCCGCCAGAGAAATACTTGCGAGGAACAAGCGATTTAGTTACAGGGTCATATTCTTCTTTAATATAATTGACCACGCCTTTACGAAAGGTTTCAAGATACTGCTGATAAATTTTTTCTTTTTCATTCTTATTGAGAATATCAACGCCTGTCACTTTTTTCTGATCTGAATATTTTTTGTTTAAAATACTCTCTTTAAGTGTTTCTTTGTACCATTTGGCTAAAATAAGTGAATAATACACCTGGCGTAACTGCGCGAAATGTTCACTTTCATTGACTTCTTTTTCCAAAACCGGAATGATGACAGACCTTATCAGGTCTGAGACCGAAGACCGAAGACCAGAGACCAAAGACTTTTTTCCAGCCAAAGGCTGGTCTTTTGTCATTGGTCTTTTGTCATTGGTCTTTAGATACTCTTCTTCCAGCAAAACTTTTAATTTCGCCTCAACCACAAACGCGGTCGCCTGACCTGGTTCTGTCGAAGGATTTTCATACACAACCGCTTTAGCCGGAACTATCCATACTTTATTTAACGCATCAACCGGAACATCAGTCGTGCCAAATTTTTCATAAGCCTCTTTATAGATTTTTTTCCAGAAAACTTTCCCGACTTCTCCTTCCGGATTCATCAAAGAAGCGGCGATCTGTTTTAAAATATAATCCTGCGCCAAAAGATCTCGGCCCATTTCTGTTTGCCCAAATTCATTAGAGACAATTCTGTCAGGCTCTTTTGGATTTAAGTTCACCCACAGATCTTTTTCCGGAATGGCTAAAGAAGCCAAAAAATATTTAATTAATTTTGTGGATTCATCCTTTAATCCATTGGCTGTGGTCTGTTGCCTATTGCTTCCCGTGTCTAATACAAAATCAAAATTAAATGGTTTATTAAGATCAACTTTAATACCTTTTAAAAGAGGCGGGACAAATGCTGTTGCCAAACCAAGCTCGGAGGCTGGCAAAGAGGCGATTTGAGCGTAACTATTTGGAATTAATACAGTTAGAGAGAAATTAATAAGAATAATTATACTAATTATTCTAAAAAATTCCGTTTTTCTTATTGTCCCCAGCCTAAAAGTCATAATTTTCCCTTTTTCCCACCCCGAAGTGGGGATGATTAAAGTATAGAACATAATTTATATATTAGTAGGCCTTCGGAAGGGTTTTAGGAAAGCGCTTGCTTGCGAAGATTAAAATAAAAAATATTAATAATTATCTAATTTATCATCAACAAAATCTATAGATGGGTCTAAAATCTCATTCATGACAAAATCCAGGACATTAAGAAAAACTTCATTAATAACCGCATAGTCATAATTCTTTTTATCGCTAATAAAAAAATTCAAATCTAATGTCCGCAAATTATAAAGAGCCGCGTTGACTTTTCTATCCTTAAATTGCCTGCTCAAATAATGAAAATAAAGCGGCATCTGAAGTGACTTCACCTGTTCAAAAATCGCTTTACGAGATAATGTCATCTGCGCAATCTTATCAACCGCACGCGGCATTTGGTCGCTCCCTCCTGTTTTATAATCCACAAGCAAAATACTTTTATCGGGAAGTTCATCAACTCGATCCACAATATATTTAAACCTAAAATCACCCTGCGATAAAGAAATCACATCTTCAAAAACATTTTCTAAATAAAGAATTTTAACGCCTGCCCGGTCGATATGGTTCTGCTCTTTATCCAAAAACCGCGTTAACCGCTCTTTCATAACCGCTTTTAACATAAACGCGTCTGATTTCATAGAGCGAGAAAAAACTTCTTCAAACCGATCATCAAAATCTTTAAAAAATTTCTGACGAAAACTTTCTTCAATTTTTACTTCTTTTCCTAAAAAAGGGCCAAAAGCGTTTTCTAAAAATTCATGAATAAACGTGCCGATATGCTTGGCCTCTGGCTCATCTAAAAAATCTTCTTGTTCTTTAAGTCCTAAAACATAACTATAATAAAATTCTATCGGATTTCTTAAATACGTATTGAGACTCGACGCGGAATAAGTGCGCTTTCGCAAGAAAGAAATAATCTCAGGCGTCTTTTTAACTCCCTTCTTTTTTAAATTCATTCCTGCGGTAAAAGAAAGTTTTTGAGGAGTAAGCGCGCGAAGAGTGTTTGATTCTTTTTCTTTCGCCCAAATAAGATCCTCGATAAAACGGCTTTTTTCTTTTGTTTTATTTTCCTCATAAATCAAATGAACATTTTTTGCGGATGAAATAAGCCGCATAAATTGATACGCTTGAATTTCTTCATCGAGCTCTAACCGATCCAATCCTAAACTGATCATAATTTCTCTGGGAATTAAAGGTTCATGGATTGCCAAGCTCGGCAAAGATGATTCATTAACATCAACAATAATCACGTCTTTAAAATTCAACGACCGCGTTTCAAATAAACCTAAGATTTGGAGGCCTTTTAAAGGCGTTCCGACGAAAGAAATCATTTCCCGAGATAATTTATCACCAAAAATTTTAAACATTTCTTCTTGCGAAAAATGTTCTTCACGAAAATCAAGATCGGCGCACTCTTCGCATACCGCGTAAAATTTATCCATAATATTCCCATTTAAGGGATACGCGGCAATAAAACTTTTTGCAACTAAGATATCCAAAAAACTCTTGAAAACCTTTAATAGCGACGAGAACTGGCTGAGCCCTTCCCAATTCTTAAAAGCGATCGCGTGAATATTTTTTAAGGTCTCTGACAATTTCTCTGAACTGATACGCACGGCTAACCGCGACAACATCTCTTGCGTATATTCATAAAGTTCTTCTAAAGATTCCATCTCATTTAAATCAATAAACAAGCTGCCCGACAAAGAAGACTCTTCTTTCCCGGTTAAAATCTCTTCAATTTTATGAACAAGAATGCGCGAAACAATCGAATCTTCTGAAAACTTTAAATTCTTAATAAAAGGGCTTTGAAGGACTTTCAAATAATCTCGGGCGTAATATTTTTTCTTCTTTTTCGTCAATTGCGCCTTAAATATCGCCGTCAAAAGTGTATACAAACTGCTTCGTTTTAAAGAATATCCCGAAGAAACATTGAATTCTTCAACAACAGGCGCCACTTGGGTTAAAAGCGGAACCAATGATTCCGCATGAGGAAGAACAATCACAGATTCATCGGGATTCTTAACATTTTTAACGATCTCCCGCACAACGCCGGCTTGCGAATGTTTATCAAATCCAGCGTAAAGCTTAAGATTATAAACGGGCTTGGCTAATTCCTGCTGTTCATAAAGAGAGCATTCGAAACTCTTTGCGATGCGTTTTAAGACCGGCCACTTGCGTTCATCTCCTTGAAAAATAAGCGTCGCTTTTCCCCGCCGATAAAGATCTTTAATAATTTTTTCTTCCGTCTGATGGAAATAAAAGAAATTACAAAATAAAATTTGGTCAAATTCCTCAAACGAAATGTCAGAAATTTCTTGCGCGGCTTTTAAATATTGCAATCCGCGAGAGATAAGATGATGGTTCTCAAGCTCTTTATGATACTCTTGCCGCAATAAAGATAAACGCCTTAATAATTGATTCACGTCTGTTGGCACGTCATAGCCAATATCCGCGTTCGCCTGAATATTCAACAATCGCTCATCGTCAATATTTTCTAAATCCAAATGATCAATGAATTTTAAAATCTCGCGCGCCCAAGGAAGAAAAAGCTCAAAACTCTGACGTTTTTCAAGAATATCCGACGCAACGTGTTGCGCCAACCGATAAATCAGATAACAACTGTTCAAATCTGTTATAAAACGATCTAAACGCTTTTTCTCGTAAATATAACGAATGAATTCATCGATGGTAAAAAATTTTGGCGGGAAAAAATTTGTTTGGATTTTTTGCGCTAATTTTTTCTTTAGAAAAAGCTGCGGGCGCTTGCCGCCAAAACAAATCGCCAAACGGCTTAAATCCTTATTTTTCTTAAGATAATGGTTCTCAAGATAAGAAGCCACATTCTCTAAATAATCTTCACAAAAAGGATATGTTAAAATTTCGCTCATAAAATTTCCTTTACCTCAATGTCATCCAAAAAAATTAAAAACCCTTTTACTGTTTTTTGATGATAAAGTGCCTTTACCAAATCCATATATGTTTTGATCTGTTGCCTATAGGCCTTATCATCTTCGGGCTTAGCGCTTTTAAAATCTAAAACCAGGACATCGTTATCTGTCACGATCAAACGATCCAGACGATAAGTCCGCCCCTGAGCATCAACAATTTCTTTCTCAACAAAAACCTCGCCTTGCGCTATCTCAAAAAAAGAACGTATTCTCTTATGGCTTAATAACTGTTCTATTTCTCTCCTAATATCAGCTGTAAAAGAAAATTTTTTTTGCGCTTTAAAGACCGCTTCATCAATCAAAAAATGAATATCTTTATTAAAAATATTATCTATGAATGATAAAACCGCATGCCTGTATTGCCCACGCAAACGCTCCTCACGATACGAAATATCCTTAAAAGACACGCATTCTTCTTTCAAATAATGAATCCAATCTTGATATTCACCGCAAGGGATATAAAAAACATCCGCATCTTTTTGTTTTTTCGATAATATTTTTATTTTTTCTCCTCCCGTCGTGCAAGAAGACGGTATCAAAAATGAAACAAGATTATGCTGATTCGCTTCTTTTTTAGGAATAAAACAATACAGCTCTTGTTTCGCCCGCGTTAATGCCACATAAACATTATTCAATTCTGAAATAAAAATATCCCGATATTCTCGCGCATAAAGATCAAAAAGCTCCCGTGAAAATTTATAATATTGTTTTTTCAATCGAATTAATTCTGTCTTATCTGCGTCGCGTCTTAAAACATACGCCTGTTTGTGATCATCTGTGCGGGAACCAACTTCAACCTTCATAGCCAAAAAAGGCAAGATCACAACCGGAAATTCTAATCCTTTGGCCTTATGGATCGTCAGGACTTTTAGCGCGTTGGCATCCGTCACATGCACATACGCTTCATCGCCCTGAATATTTTCAAAATATGTTAAAAATGACGCGATATCAGGATAATCTTCTTCTTTGGCTTTAATCAGTTCAAGAAAATGCATAAAGAATCCTTGCGCATCAGGGAAATTCTTAAAACACTCTAAACGCCCATAAATACTTATCACAAGTTCATAAAGAGCGACCACCCCGACATTTTTAAAGAACTCCTCGACAAAAGATTCCCATAATTGAGGATATTCTTTTCTAAACTGTGCGTAGACATAAAATCCTTTTTCCGTCTCAATCTTTCTTCTTAACCCAAAAACGAATCTCTCAATCTCTTCTTTTTTAAGCACTCTTTGCGAAAAGATATCGCCTAAAATAAACTGAACAAAAGAAAGGTTATCAATAGGAGAATTTAGAAATTTTAAGAACGCGACGAGCTCTTTGATTAAATCATGCTCGCGAATATCCGAAGTCCTGTCCGATTGAACATGAAAGCCCGCTTCCAAAAGCCAATGCGTCGTTTGTTTCACCTGATTATTATCGCGGGTTAAAATAGCGATATCGCCCAAGCTATAACGCGACTTTAAATCATCCATGAGCTCTAAAACTTTTTGACGAATAACTTCATCGCGCTCTTCTTTTTTTTCCACATCAATTCTTTCAACCTGCACATACCCGCCGCAATGATTCGCGTCATAACTCTGTTGAGAAGCCCTAAAAATATTCTCTAATT
Source organism: Candidatus Omnitrophota bacterium (assembly GCA_029567025.1). Lineage (GTDB taxonomy): Bacteria > Omnitrophota > Gorgyraeia > Zapsychrales > Zapsychraceae > JADFXT01. The sequence goes on from JAKQLT010000174.1 coordinate 6,708, forward strand.
TTTTAAGATCTTCACTATGCCACACAACGGAATTATCTTTAGATTGTTCCAACTCTTCTTTTTGAGCGATAAAACGCTCTAAATTCTCTACGGAAAAAATAGAATTATTAAATTCCACTATCGCCTTTTGACTGCGCCAATTTTTTGTTAACGACTCTACTGAAACGCCAAAAGGAGAAAACCTTTCTTTAACTTCATCAAATAAAGAAACATCTCCGCCCCGAAAACGATAGATTGCTTGTTTTTGATCGCCGACATAAAAAAGCGTTCCGCCGGTAGACAAGGCCTCTTCGATCATCGGATCTAAATTGGCCCACTGCAAACGGCTCGTGTCCTGAAATTCGTCAATCAAATAATGACGAAACCGCGTAGCCAGACGATAATACAACTCCTCAACCGTGATATGGCCTTCTTCAAATAAATATTCTCCTTTTTTATTAAGCTCATCTAAAAATAAAATATTCTCTTGGGAACAAATCGCCTGCAGAATAATTTTTGTTTCTTCAAAAATCTGAATATAGGAATTAAATAATACGCGCGATTCCTGCTGGCAAAATTCTTTTAACTGCTGGCGAATACTCTCCCATATTTTTTCAATCTCTAACGGACATGGAGATCCTTTCTTTAAAGGAAACTCCTCATGCGCGAAATAATTCGAAAGGCCATCAATATCAAACCCTTTAATATTTTTCGTCAAAAAATTATTGAGACTTTTGACAAATGTCGCGTGCGTTGCTTCAGGCAAATTCTGACGCAATTCCCTCATCTGTTTTAAGATAAACGATTTCTTTTTGATCAAATCTTCCGCGCGATAAGGCACCTCTTTAAAATCCAAACCATAAGAATTATAAACCTTAAAAAGCGCGTAAATAATATTGAGGATATCTTCTTTGGGAAACCATCCCGAACGTTCTTCTAAATATAAATAATTACGAAGGAAAGAATCAAAAACAACCGCAAGATTTTTTTGTTCTAAAGACCGGGCAATTAAGGTATCCAGACTATACTGTAAATAATCAACAGGATTTGTCTTGATTTTAAAGTTCGCCGTCAATCCTATTTTAAAAGCGCACCCGGACAATAATGCGTTAATAAATTCGTCAATTGTCTCGACCTGAAAGAAATGATAATGGCCCATCAGATCTTCCATAATGCGTAACGATTTCTTCTGAGCGTCTTTAACGCTCAGGCCCAGAGGCCCTAAAATATCTTTTTCTTGAGAAGGCGATAACTGTCCTAACGCTATAATTTTCAAAAACTCTAAAATACGCGCCTTCATTTCAAACGCGGCTTTATTCGTGAAAGTAATAGCTAAGATATTGCGTAAAGGAATTTGCTCGACAGCCAAAGAAGGATTTAATAAAAGCTGAACATAGTGTTTGGCTAACGCATATGTTTTTCCAGAACCGGCGGAAGCTTCAACCACGCGAATTTCTGAAGAATATTTTTTTTTCTGAAAAGAATCTGGCATGAAAAAAATAAACCGTTATTATTATATTTTTATGATTATAAACAATTCTTATAAAAAAACAAATGATTCCTATTTTGGACTTGTTTAGCAACTTTTCTAACGATATAATAAAAAATATTCTTAATTCTTTTAACGGAGATTCCTTATGAAAAAGTTTATGCTCACCAATAAAATTATTATTTTCATCCTTTTTATACTTCTTTTAAGCGTTGGTATCGCGATTCTTTTTTCAGGAACCGTTTCTCCTAAGACTTACGTTGGGCAAATAGCTCAAAAAAAAATAACCGCTGAACAATTAGAAAAGACCATGACCTATACCAAAATCCAGGCCATGTTGCGTTATGGAATCCTGTTTGAACAATTAAAAAGTTTATTTGACCTTGAAGAAGAAGCGTGGAACCAATTGATCCTTATCCAAGAAGCTCAAAAACGCGGCATAAAAATTCCTAATCAAGAGGTTATTGAAGAAATCGCAAAAAACGATATTTTCTATCGCAACAAAAAGTTTGATCCCTCTCTTTATAAAGGGATTATAAAGAATTCTTTTCAATGCGAGGTAAAAGATTTTGAAGAAACTATCCGCCAATCCTTATTAATCGCTAAATTATTCGATAACGTGACAAAAGAAATATCTGTTTCAGAAAAAGAACTCATGCAGGAATATAAAAAATCTTATGAACAATTAAAAGTTTATTATAGTCTTTTTCCCATGCCTGAAGATCTATCCGTTATAAACGTGACACCGGATGAAATTACGAATTATTATATCGCGCATCACAAAGATTTTTATCGGCCACTATCCATTAAAATTGGCTATGTCAAACTCCCTTTTCCTGCAGATGGCGGCGTCCAAAAAGAAGTCGAAACGAAATATAAAGCAATCGCTTTAAGAGATCAATACGCCATCACAAAAAATCTAAGAACATTAGCTGAAAAATCGGGCTGGACATACCAAGAAACAACTTTTTTTAGCAAAAATAATCCTCCACGCGAAATCAACTGGCCTTTAAATGTCTTACGCAACGCTTTTAAAATGAAAAAAGGTGCTATCCACGAACCTGTTGAACTCGAAGACGGCTATCTTGTTTTCATCATCCAAGACATTAAAAAGCCGGGATTGGCTCAAATACAAGAAGCTCAAGAGGAAATTAAAAATAAAATCACAAAACAGAAAGCGATTGAAATAGCAAAAAATAACGCGGAATCTTATAAAGAAAAAATGAAAGAAATTTTAGATGATGCGATAGATGAAAAAACCCTTGAAGCCAAACAAAAAGAATTAGGTCTCATCATCAAAGCCTCTGAGCTTGTTTCAAAAACCAAACTCTTCACTGATTTAACCATAGACCTTTCATCGGAAAACGAATTTTATGCGCTTAATACAGAAAAAGAAATTGCTGTTTTGGCCACTCATTCGGGCGCCTGTCTTGTTTATGTCAAAAATTTCCAACCCGTTCAATTAGAAGATTTCGAAAAAAATAAAAATGCTTTTAAGGCAGAACTTATAAAGAAAATCAAAACAATCACAATCAATAAATTTGTGGAACAATTGATCAATGACACTCCGATTGAAAAAAAATAAGGCCGGAAATTTTATCCATTCCCGGCCTTTATTTTTTATGTCTTTTTTTTATTTAATATTTAAAACTTATTATAAACAAACAGATGAAGATTCTTCCCAAGAAAAAACATCTCTTTCCTTGTTCGATGTTTCAACTTGTTTATCTTCACGCCAATCATCTTTGGTTCTGCCCATGATATTTTACACCTCCTTTTAAACCCAGAAAGTATAAAATATTATTAACAAAAAAGCAAAAAAAGAACAAAAAAATTTCAAAAATTTTTGTAACTTATACGAAATAAAGAGTTTATAAAAATTTTACTTTTGGGCAAGAAAAATCATGGCGCCTACAGCAACAATGGAAAACGGAATGACAAAAAGAATAAAAGCAACAACTCGCTTTTGTTTACTGGTAAGATTCAACTTAACCACATCAATATGTTTTGTTCCCATAAAAGGCTTATAATCCATTTCTGAAAGCCAATGGATAGCATTAATTCCCAGTTGCGCATTGCTGTATTGATCAATAAAAGCATTGGAAAGAAAATCCGCGTCTGTCACAACAACCATGCGGGTATCAGAAACTTTCTCAGAAACATCTTTTTGCGCTTCCCAAACAACATAAGCAATAGGAACAGGGCCAGGACGATCCTCTTTTTCATCGTATTTCACTTTCAAATAACGGTCTGCTTCTCCCCAACTTTTATCTGCGCCTGAAGCCGTTAAAACTAACGGCGCAAGTTTAATAGTCGGACGGCGATCTTTTAAGACAGAAAGTGAACGCGGCCGCACATAAAACGTATAATCCAAATTTCCCACAATAGCTTTATGCGCCATATAATTGCGTGTGGCAGGCGTGCCAACATCGCCGCTCATATGACTCGCCAAATCCACAACAACATCAAAAGCAACTTGAAGACCCCACGCATTCAAAATATTATTCAACGAAGGATTTTTTTCTTTTTCTTTTGGCGTTAAAGGTTTATCCGGAGTAGAAACAATCGTATTTTCAATTAAAAATAAGGCATCGCCGCCTTTTTTTAGATATCCATCAATAACGGCTTCTTCTTTTTCTGATAAAAAATCTCTGGTGCCCGCGATAACAAGAACGTCACAATCTAATGGGATCCCGATCTGCGGATCCAAAAGAAGCCGTCGGACAACAATATTATTCTCTTGCAAAAGAGACGCGAATGTGCTTAATCCATTTTCAGAAGTGTCATAAACATTGTATTCCTGATGCCCCGTTAGAAAATAAACAATACGCTCTTTGCGTGTCACGCGAATAATAGCGTTATTCAAAAGCTCTTCATCCAAAGGCGTTTCTGAAAAATCCACATCTTGCCGCTCTTTATCAGACTCAACAATAATTTTCTTTTGTTGCCCTGTAATCACATGGCCGAAACGCGCCGCATAACCGATATTTTGAAGCGGATCAACGATCTCAAACCGGATACGCCCTAAAGAAGCTTTTTGATAACTGTTCAATAAATCTTCCACATACTTAGGAACAATGCCGACATAAAGAACAGTTATTTGTATATTTTGTTTTAAATTTTCTAAAAGACTTTTTGTATTTTGAGACATCGTGTGCTGATTGAATTCCGTGACATCATAACGCATATCATAATAAGAGCCTAAGACATTAAAAATGACAAGCCATAACAGCCACAAGCCAATTAAAAACGCGACATAAAAATGTTTGCGATAAATATTTCCTGCCCTTGGCGCTTTTGAATAAATAGCGCTGAGAAAAGATACGACCAACGCCAGACCGCCAATAATAAATAAAAAAATACAACGCAAGAATAAGGTCTTTTCAATAAACCACAGACCAAAGGCGTATAACAAGCAAACCAGCGCCAATATCATTAAAATAACCCACTTATAAGAACGTTGTTGTGTCATCATCATTTTTAATTTTTAAACATTATCCCAAATTTTTGTGTCAATACTGATGCGCGTCATGACCAAACAAAATAAAATCCCGCTAAAAAAATAAATCAAATCCGAGGACGATAATATCCCAACAATAAAATTTTCAGAATGCGTCATAACATTGCTGTATTTGACAATAGCTTTAACAACTCCGTTTGTATACTTATCCGCTAAAGAAGAAAAGTATACGAGAAACAAAAATAAATAAGATAAAATCGCGGCCACAATTTGGCTTTTTGTCCATGATGATACCATTAATCCTATAGAAATAAAAAACGCGCCTTCCAGCCAAATTCCTATATAACCGGTTAAAATCGCCATCCGGTCTGGCCGACTAAAAAACTCAATAATCCCATAATACGGAATTGTTAAAATAATCAAGAAAGAGAAAAACAATAAAACCCCTAAATATTTTCCTAAAACGATCTCGTTATTTTGAGTCGGAGTTGTCATTAAAAACTCCATAGTTCCCATCTGCTTTTCTTCAGAAAAAACCTTCATCGTCAAAATAGGAATAATAAAAACAAATAAAAATTCCATGACCTTAAAAATATCCCTCAAGGTCGCTTCTTCATTATTGTCAATAATGGCGAAAAAAAAGACATTAAAAATCACAATCGTCACAATCAAGACCACATAAGCGATAGGCGATCGAAAATAAACAGATAATTCTTTCTGGGCAATAGCGAAAATTTTTTTCATAATTTTATTTGTGAATCTTTAAAAAGGCCTCTTCTAAACTATTTTTCTTTTCTCGCATGGAAACAATTTTTACCTGATATTTTAAAAAACTCTGTATCATCTGATTATAATGACTCACATTATTCGTATTTTCCAAATGAACTTCAAAGAGATCATCTTCTAAAAATTTGATATTGATTTGTTTCACGTCATTGGCTTCTTTAACCGCCTGCTCAATCATTTCTTCTTTCCCTTTTACTGTAACGAAGAGTTGTTTTTTCTCATCAGAAACGACGATCTGTTCAATGGCATTATCCGCGACAATTTCACCTTTTTTCAAAATCAAAACTCGTTGCGCCAATTGTTCAATTTCAGATAAAATATGCGTGCTGATAATAACGGTCCGTTTCGATTCTAATCGTCTTATTAATTGACGCACATGTTGGATTTGAACAGGATCCAACCCATTAGTAGGTTCATCTAAAATAATAACTTCTGGCTCATGAATAATCGCCTGCGCGATCCCGACGCGCTGTTTGTATCCTTTAGATAGCGTCGCAATCAGATGATCTTTAACTTCCAACAAATGACATTCTGATAAAACATGATCAACCTGGGCTTTTTCATATTTAACGCTGACATCTTTTAACCGCGCGGCAAATCTTAAATAATTTTTAACTGTCATGGTGGAATAAAGAGGCGGATTTTCTGGCAAATAACCTATCTTACGGCGAATACCTACGGGATGAGATAAAATATTTTCGCCACAAATAAACGCCTCCCCCGAACTCGGCGGTAAATAAGCCGTAAGAATGCGCATTAACGTTGTTTTACCCGCGCCGTTTTGGCCTAAGAATCCCACAATCTCTCCTGAAGGAATCTCAAAAGAAATATTTTTTAAGGCCTCACAAACACCAAATTGTTTTGAAATATGTTTAACAGAAATCATAATAACAATGGATTTTACTTAGAGGATAGAATCTGTTGGATTTTTTCTATTAAGATTCTTGGATCAACCGGCTTAGACACATAATCAATTTCAAGCCGTTTACCAATCTCATCATCAATTTCTTGCTCCCGTAATGTAAGAATAACAATAGGGATCTTCTGGAATTCATCATTAAAACGAAGCTCATAACAGACATCATAACCGTTAATTTCCGGCATCATAATATCTAAAACTACCAAGTCTGGATTTTCGCTCCTAATTTTATCTAACGCATCTTTACCGTCAATCGCTGTAATCACATCATATCCTTCAATAGATAAAACGGCCTGAAGAAGACGAACATCAACCGGATCATCATCAACAACTAATATTTTATGCGCCATGGCTAACTCTTTCTTAAAAGATCAAAAATACTATTCTACTTCGATCTCTAATCCGCCTATTTTTTTTGCAATAATATTAAAAAGCCACGCTTGAATAAAAGCCAATACAAAACCTAAAACGCCATAAACAACCGGCAAAACAATGATCGCGAAATATCCTGAAGCTCCTTGTATTTTAGCCTGTGTTAAAGAAGCCACCAAAGTTAATGCGGCGATTAAAACCCCGAGAAAAAAACCTAAAATAGCCAGAAGAAGGCCGGAAATTTTTGCTAATGATAAAGGTGAAATTCTTTTAATTTTCATAAGGTTCTCCTTAAAATGAAAAAAATGATCTTTAATAGGATTTATAATACCATATTTTTTATTTTGTATATATCACTTTCTATTTAATATGGCGTAACGTATCTGATAGGCCGCAACGCCAAAAGCTACAGACACATTCAAAGAATTCTTTATTCCCGCCATTTCAATCTCAATCGCCGCATCAGACAATTGAAGGATAGAATCACAGACTCCTGTTATTTCATTCCCGACGATTAAACATATTTTGCGCTTGGGCTTAAAGTCATAATGCAAAAGACTTTTTTCTGTTTGCTCCAATAAAACAATCTGATATCCTTTTTTCTTTAAATTCTGTATCACACCTTCAATATGTTCCTGATATTCCCATGGGACATGGCGTTCAGACCCTAAAGCGGTTTTTGCTATCTGCGCGTTGGGAGGATAGCCGGTAATACCGCATAGCCAGACTTTTTCCACGCCAACGCCGTCACACGTGCGAAAAATCGACCCAACATTATGCGCGCTACGGATATTATTCAAAACAACGCAAAAAGGCAACTTAGGCTCTTGTCTTTTAACTTCTTGACGACTAACAATCTGTTGGTGAGTTAATTTACGCATATCATTAAGATTTCACTTGCTAAAACTATTTAATTTTATCAAGAGAAATCTTTTTCGTCTTTATTTTTCTCTATTTATTCATCAGATGCTATTTATTGAACATTTTTTACTATATCTCCTGTCATAATTTTAGGAGTAAGAAAAATAACAATCTCAGTCTTAACTTCTTTTTGATATGTGCTACGAAAAGCAACACCTACCAAAGGAACACTGCCTAAAAAAGGAATTTTCCTTGTTGTTTTTATCTGTTCCTGCTTGATGAGCCCGCCTATCACAATCGTTACTCCATTTTTTACCATAACCTGTGTTTCTGCTTGTGATGTCTCGACGATCGGAATAATATTATTTGTTCCTGTCGTTAAATTATCCACCACAGAGCTAATTTCAGGCCTTATTTTCATGGTAATAAAATCATCATGATGAATCGTTGGCGTCACATACAATTTAACGCCGACATCAATAAAATGAACGCTTTCCGCTGTTGTGGCCGGGCCCGATGAAGGTGTCGTGGTGGTCGAAGTAACGTATGGTTCGGTAAAACCTACCGTCATTTTCGCTTCTTGATTATTAAGCGTCGCGATGCGCGGGCTTGACAAAAGATTCGTATCGCCTAATGTTTCAAGCGTCTCAATTACCGCCGTATAGCGATCCTCAGAAAGAGTCCCAATATTTAATTTTCCAGATTTATCAGAAGACGAAAGAATATTAAATTGCCCTTTTAAATGAAGTCCGTGTTCCTGAGCGGCCAAGACTTCCCAATTAACGCCCATTTTATGTTCTTTATTAAGGACGATTTGAACAATTTTAGATTCAATCAAAACCTGACGATACCGTTCATCGAAAGCTTTTACAATATCGGCTATCTTACAAATCTTTTCATCCGTATCCGAGACAATAATCTTATTCGACATTTTATCAAAACGCATCGTCCCGACCCCAGGGGTCAAAACTTCTGTGATTTGCCCAGAGACATCTTCCACCTTCGCATAATTAAGCGCGAAAACTTCTGTTGTTACGGACACATCCATGCGGTTAAGAATATTTTCCATCTCTTTTATCTTTAAAGGAATATCCATCAAAATAAGCTGACGTGAACGATCGTCGGCAATAATTTTCCCGAATGAACTTTTGACCTGACTAAGGACCGGTATAAAATCTGTAGCCTTCCCCAATAAAACAGTTTTAATAACAGTTGCTATCTCTTGCCCGAATTTATACCCGTATTTCATTTCAAAATTCTTATCTGTCATAATTTGAATTGTCTCGCCGTCTTTGTAATACGCCCAGCCATGCGCCTCCACAATCACTTTCAAAACATCCTCAACATTCATTTTCTTTAAATAAACAGATATTTTCCCCTTAACATCTTGGCCCACAATAATATTAAGACCGCTTTTTTGAGAAATCAGCTTAAAAACATCAAGGACATCAAGATCTTTAATATCCAAGACATCAATCAAAGCAATTTCATCAGCAAAACTTTTTGCCAAAGAAAACAAAGTCGTATAGCAAAAGACTAAAAAAATAACCGGCACAACTATTGAACCCAATATCTTTTTCATAAATCCACCTCTATCGTTTGTTGTTGTTTTTTTAAAATTATTTTATCTTCTCTGATTTCCTGCAAAAAAAAGCCATTGATCTCATCGCCTTCAGACAAAAAAATAACTTTTTTATTCTTTTTTTCTTGTATGATGACAAGCGGCTCTTTGTCTAAAACAATACCGGAACATTGATATTGTTCTCTAAATTCCTGGATCAAATCAACAGCATCCTTTTGTCCCTGTTGCCCTGGTGGCTGAAAAATATTTCTCTGTTTCAAAAAAAGATACGTCGCAAAAGACCTCGGGCTTATTTCCTTGTCATTGTTATTTCCCCACACGAAATTCTTATTTATTACAAAAGATTCGCCGTCCGGTTTAAAAATAATCTTTTTGGTTAAAGTAAATTGCGCCTTCAAAAGATAATCCTTATTATATAAATTATTATTTTCTAACAAAAACTCCTCAAAAATAAAAAAACACGGTTTGTTTTGTAATGTATGAACGAACTCCAAGATATTTAAAAATTCCCCGCGAATGGAAATCTTTATCAAAAAACTATTAAAAAATTCTTCTTCTTTTATTTTTTGCGGCTGAAGATCGAGAATTTTAATCTCCAATGGCCCGGCGGTCTTTTCCACTTCAGAAACGAAAAAAGACATCGCTTTATCTGGTGCATCCGCAGATCGTAACGCATTTAAAAGAGATTGATTCTGCGACTCAAACTCTTTTTCTTTTTTTATTTTCACTAAATATTTATTCAAATATTCTGCTTTTGCTTTCAAATCTTCTTCCAATTCTATGCTTTTGGAAATCACAGGCCTCAGAACGCCTGTAAAAATCCCGAAAAGCATCAAACTGATCACGCAAAATAAAATCATTTTTCGCTCTCGATTAGATAAAATAACGCTCATTGCAAACTCTTTCTTTTTATCTGCATGGATATTTTAAAATGCCTGATTTCTGAATTATGCCGCTGACGTTGCGTAGAAAAATCTAATTTAACATCCGTAAATATTAAAGAATCTAAAAGCTGTTCTTGTAATTTACTAATCTGCTGATTATCAAGAGAATCGCCTTCGATAGTTAAAAAATTACTTTTATGCATAAAAAATGCCGTCAAAAAAACGCCTTCCGGCATTATCCGGCTCAACTGTTCGAAAACATCTGCGATCAAAAGACGACTTGTCATCTGCTCTTTCAAAGTTTTCAAAACCTCTGTCTTTTTTTCAGCCCTATGAAATTGTTCTTTAACTTTTTTTAATTCTTCACTTAAAAAATTTATTTTCTTAACGCGAGATTGAATGCCGTAGTGCAAAAAACCGCATCCTATGAAAAAAACCAGCAATAATAAAACTAAAATAAAAACATATCCTTTTTTCTTGCGAAGATATTCCTTTAATTTCCCTGTATGGGACGGCAGCAAATTGATATTTGTAAAATTTTCTAAAAATATGCCGCCCAAACAAACGCTCCCGCAAAAAACATCCCTTTTACTAAAGTATTCTTCTTGTTTTCCTGCCTCTAAAATACAAACCTTTTTATGAAATCGACGAAATAATTCATTTTCAAATTCTTTTAAATCACACGGGTCTGATATAACAAAGAGCTTTTCAATACTGCATTCTTTTTGATAACGCGACACAGTCAAAATACTTTTTTCAATTTCATCTACAAATGCAAAGAAATCCTTGTCTTCAATATTTTTTGCCCCATAAAAAACACTTCGAGAAAACAATAATTTCTTATTCTGGAAAAAACAGATTTCAGAACACAGGCGTCGGACATCAATGGCCAAAAAAATTTCTTCAGAATTTAAAACAACATCTTTATTTTGAGCATAAAACCACGATAAAATCCCGAAAGAGCTGACGCTCAAACAGCTTAAAGAAATTTTTAAGTCATTAAACAATCTTAAATATTTTCCAACTATCTCGCGTAAAAAAACCACGGCTAAAACCGTCGTATATCCTTTACGGTCTGAACCAATGATTTCATAAGAATAAATAATCTCTTCTAAAGAATAAGGCAAACAAGCGACAAGCTGTAAAGGAATCATTTTTTCTATTTCTGTTTTGTTCTGCGCAGGCAAATGAAACACTCGAAAGATCGCTAAACGGCGAGGAAGAAAACAAATGGTTTTAGAACCAAAAGACCATTTTCTTAAAATTTCTTTAAATGCTGGCTCATTATGATTTTGCCAAAACAATTGATAAAAATAAGAAATATGGGCTATCCCATCTTTGGTTCTTCCTTGAAGGATTTTGATTTCCTGTTCCGCGATTTCAATAACAGTTGTTACTTTTTTTATCATCGGCATTATTTCCTTCTCCAAGAAACAATAAAAAAATCTTCTTTGCTGATAACGGTTTCGATAAAAGTTTTTGCGCCTAATAACGTGACACCATAAGAAGAAATTGAAAAATAATTTGAATTTTTCGTCCAATAAGGCTGTAAAGACAATATCAAACTTTTCTCTTGAGGATTAAGATCCAGCTGAGCAATATTTATATGCTGTTCGGAATTCTCAAAAGAATTTTTTTCATTTTTTAACCGGTACTCTATAATTTTTCCTACTAATGTGTCCGCGTCCGCTATAGTCGAACGAGCCAAATTTCCCGTCAACGAACGAGCGAAAGATCTCAAAATAATTTCTGAAGCTGTATCCGGATTTATTTTTAAACTTCCTTGTTGAGGCCAAAGAGTAATATGATTTTTAATCTTCTGAAAAATTTCGGGCGTCATCCCGCGCACTAAAAGAAGCTCTTCTTTAGAATCAAACGGTAAGTTTTTACAAATACCCGGCTGAGAAAGCGCTTGATAATAAGAGTTTTCGGCTCCATAAATCTGATGCGATGGAGTTTCGTCGATGTCAATCCAATCAATAAGCGAAAAAGCAATTATCTTTGATGTTTCTTCTTCTACACCACATTGTTCCAAAAAACACAAAAAAACATTTATATTTATTAAATTAAAAGCGTTTAAATTAAGCTTACCTTCCTCATCTTTAATAGAATACGAAATGCTTTTAGACGCACCAAGATTTTCATAAAAATTATCCGGATGATAAATTTCGCGCAAGCCCAAAACAACTCCTTGCCAGGCTAAATATTTTGATTTCGTTTTTTCCGTCGCATAACGCGCCCATTGAATTTCTGCCTGACTCTTGGCGGCTAAACTAAAAGCAATCAAAGATAAAAAAACTAAAATCCAGAGAGCGGATAATATAATCGATCCGGACGTCAAATGAAAAACTTTTCTAATCATCATGCCTTCTTCCTCCCACATATCCCGATGGAATAAAAATATCTTTCTCAATAGTTTTTTCCCCGTTACAAGAAGCCAAAACAAATTGAACACGAATAATCGCCGGAAATCTGTCCTCTGGCCAGGACTCCTTAAAATCACAATTTTTCCTCTCAAGAGATTCAACACAATAAAAAAATCTCAAACCATTCTCTAAAAAAGAATCCTTTAAAATGCGGACGCCTGCCTGTTCGTCGTAGCGCCCTTGAATATAATCTAAAAATTTAATTTCCTGACGAACCAAACTAAAGAAATTGGATTCTTCACGAGGCAAAAGAAAATACCGCACAACTTTTAATCCGTCATTATCACCCAATAAAAAAGAAATCTCATTTCTTTTGCCTTCAAAAACACGCCTTAAAGGAAGCGACCGCGAGAAATCAAAATAAACCATATCTTCTAACTCCTTTTCAATCCGATCTAACGCCACAAAAATAACGCGATAAGACGCATACAGTTCCCTGCTTTTTTTATAAACCTTTAAACCGCTATAAAAAATCGTAGCAATAAGCGTGCTCACAAATCCCAACAATGTTAGGGCTAAAAGAATCTCAAATAAAAAAAATCCTTTATTTTTTTTAATGTTCTTCGGTATCCCCATAATCTCTATCTTTAAATACATACGTTTCTAAAAATAATTTATTCTCATTCAAAGATATTCGGACTTTATAAATATTAAGAAACTCATTGACCTTTTCTAACCGCCAATAGGCCTGTTGTATCTTTGATGAAACCCCATGATCTTGTAAACATTTACCACTTATAGCTTCAATCATGCGGTTGTCTAACATCAAAAGATGCTCTATCCGATAAGCGGATGACCCAAAACCCCTTAAAGAGGAAACTATTGATTGAACAATCAGGACTAAACTTGTTGATAAAATAACAAGCGTCACAAGAACCTCTAATAACATAAATCCTTTTCTATCCATTATTTATTCCCAATTTTTTATATCATCTTTGCTTTCAATTCCGTCTGGGCCTAATGAAAAAATATCATAACTTTCCGGATGATGTTCTCCGGGCGAACGGTATTGATAAGGACGTCCCCACGGGTCAAGAGGATTTTTTTTCTTCCTTAAATAAGGACCATTCCAATTCTCATCACCAGATTGTTTTTCCGGCCTTGTTATCAAAACACCCAACCCTTCTTCTGTCGTCGGATAAAATCCTCTATCTAATTGATAAAGATCTAAAGCCGTTGCTAAGCTGGCTTCGATATCGACTTGTGCCGCTAGAACACGCGCCTGCTGTGACCGTCCCGCGAGATTCGGGACAACTATTGCGGCTAAAACGCCCATCATAATAACGACAAGCATCATTTCAATCATGGTAAAAGCTCTTGTAAAATAAATCTTCATTGCGATTCCTTTCTTTGTTATTGCAAAATC
>JAKQLT010000125.1 GCA_029567025.1 Candidatus Omnitrophota bacterium
AGATTGTCCAAGCTATTGCTCATCGGCGCAAAGATGCGGTTTTAAATATTCGTGTTAATAGTGAAGACCTAAAGAGCCTTAAAAATAAAGCCAATAGAATGGGGATTAAATATCAGACATTTATTTCAGAGGTTTTACATAAAGTAGCTCGGGCGTAGATATTTATCCGTGTTTGCCGTAAAGGATGAACTTTTTTAGATTTTTCTAAGGGGCCGTTTCCCAAACGGTCCGATCATCTATCCGCAGAAACTTAAGGAGAAACCTTTTAAAACAGGGGGAGAAAAATGAGAAAAGTATTATTGTTGAGTTTAGCTAGTATTTTTCTTTTTCTTGGCGTGAGTGTTTCATCTGCTGAGATTAAGACAAAAATTGGCGGTAGCGAACGCATTCGCTATGAGTATTTCAAAAATCACACCGATTTAGAAAATACTTCCTTAGATAATCAAGGATTTTTCCGTTTCCGCACGCAACTTTGGGGACAAGTTGATCTAAATGAACAAAATAGTGTTTATTTGCGTCTTACCAATGAAAATCGCGCGTATACTTACAGCGCTCCCGTAAAAGATGGAAGACAGAAAAAAGGCCGTGTGTATGATATTAATGAAACCGTCATTGATAATTTGTATGTTGATCTAAAAGATGTCTTAGACAGCCCATTAAGTTTACGCTTGGGCCGCCAAGATTTAACAGATTACGGCGAAGGATTTCTTATTTTAGATGGCACGCCTGGTGATGGTTCGCGCACGATTTATTTTAACGCGGTGAAAGGTTCTTATAAATTAAGCGATAATGTTAGTTTTGATATGGCGTATTTGGTTGGTCAGCGCTATGATTCTATTTTCCGCGCGATTAATGAAGGAACGCCACCTAATCCTTTAAATACAACTGATGAAACAGGCGCTTTTCTTTATTTTAGGACAAAGCCGACGGAAAAAATTGCTTTTGAGCCTTTTTATATTTATAAAAGAGAATCTGATGGCAAAGGAGCAAAAGGTTATCAAGCCAAAGATTCTCGTATTCATGCGATTGGCGAATTTTCTAAAATTGATTTAGGTTTTGCGACTCTTCGTCAACAATTGGCTCTTCAATTCGGTAATTATGGCGATGATGACAGAAAAGCTATGGGCGGCTATATGTTTTTAGATAAAGAGTTAAAAGATTGGGATTTTTCGCCGACAGTCAGCGGCGGATATGTTTATTTATCCGGCGATAAAACTGAAACATCGAAAAATGAAGCGTGGGATCCGATGTTTTCACGTTGGCCGTGGATGTCAGAATTATATTGTATAACAATGGATAGTGAAACAGGAGTTTTATCTTATTGGACCAATCTTCAGATGTATCGGACTGAAGTTAAATTAAATTTGACCAAGAAGCTTAAGCTGACGCCTACGTATAATTATCTTCGGGCGAATGAATATCCCGCGTCGAATTCTATTTCGATGGATGGTGGAAAAGTCCGAGGACAGTTGCCGCAGTTAAAGTTGGATTACGCGTTTACCGATAATATTAAAGGTTATCTTTTGGCGGAATATTTTATTCCGGGCAATTTTTATAACAATGCGGCTGATGACGCATTATTTTTACGCGCGGATTTAACGATTAAGTTCTAATTTTTATCTTCGCGAAAAAACCTCGCGGGTTGGTTGAGAAATCAGCCTGCGAGGTTATTTTTTTGTAATTAGTTGTTTCTCAATCGAATGATTGAGAATGTTTTCCTTCCAGCGACGAGAAATCATCTCAAAAAATATAAAAAAAAACAAAATAATATTTTTAATTTATTTTTTCTTTGTTATGATGAAATCATCCTCCTCACAAACACCTAACTGCTTTATAGAGATTGGGTTAGGGCAAAAGTGTATTTTATTAACCTTTTAAAAATTTTTTATTTATGAGCCGAGAAGATATTTATGACCATTTAGCTCAAGTGTATTTGGGCAAACGTAGAAAAACTGAAGAAAAAAAGAAAAAACAATTTAACGCGTGGCTTGTATTGAATATTTTTATCGCGGTCATTATCTTTACGAGCGTCTTTTACGGATTCACCGCGTTTTTTACGCGGCATGGGATGACCTTCAAAAAGAATATTATTTTTTCTCTTTATAATGGGCCGTTGACGATGGAATATAATTTTAAAGACGCGTTTACTCCGTCGAAATCATTCGCATTGGCCATTCCTTCGACGATTCAACCAGGCGTTTATGAAAATTTCGCTTTTTCTATTCGGGCGAAAGAGGATGGCGCGCCTGGAATTATTAAAGTTGTTTTTCGTAACGCGAAGAATGAGGTTTCATCTTATTATGTTCAGAATGTGGGCAAATCATGGCAGGAGGTCAATATTCCATTAGAGAAATTTTATCAGATTACAGATTGGTCAACGATTATTGATGTGTCTTTTGTTTTAGAATCATGGAATGTTGAGAATAAGCGAGGCGCGGTTCTTATTGATGAGATTTGTTTTTCAGGCGTCAAGGAGCCATTATCATAAACATTGTTTAAATGTTTTTATTATTTAAAGGAGATTGAATAACAATGAAAGTTATTTCTATCGCGAATCAGAAAGGCGGCTGTGGCAAAACAACCACCGCTATTAATTTAGCGTCGGCGTTAAGCGCTATTGGGAAAAAGATTCTTTTGATTGATTTAGATCCGCAGGCGCACGCATCGTTAGGTCTTGATATCGAAAGCCAAGACAGTATTTATAATGTTATTTCACACTTGACGCCTAAAAAATTAGTAATGGATGATATTATTAAGCGCGTGGAAGAGCGTTTTGATATTGTACCTTCCAATATTTTAGTCGGGACGTTAGAACAGGAATTATCCGATGAGATTGGGCGCGAATTAAAATTATTATCGGTTATTGAGCCGCTTAAAGAACGCTATGATTATATTCTTATTGATTGCCCGCCGAGTTTAGGGATTTTAACGGTTAACGCGATTCGTACCAGCGATGAAATTATTATTCCGGTTGAGACGAGCCGTTTTTCCATGCAGGGCGTGGATCATTTAATGGATATTGTGAATTTAATCAAAGATCGCCTTAATCATGCGGTTAATTGTCGTGTGCTTATTACGATGTTTGATTCGCGTTTAAGGCATTCGTTTGCGATGCTTGCGACGTTTAAAGAAAAATTTAAGGAACGTCTTTTTGATACCATTGTTCATGTGAATGTGAAATTAAAAGAATCCGCGGTTTTAGGACGAACGGTGGCTTGTTATGATAAATATTGCCGCGGTGCGAAAGATTATTATTCGCTGGCGAAAGAAATGCTTGCGCGTGAACGTGAAGATTTTCATCAGATGCGCGAGAGTTCTGTTTTAAATAAAGAGTTATCGCGTAAGATGCAAAAAATTATGGCACAGGAAATTAAAGATTTCTTGCCGACGAAGTTTGAGATAGAAGCTCCAGGCGCTAAAACTGTTTATATTACCGGCAGTTTTAATGATTGGGCGCTTGATGATGCGTGCCGTTTAAAAGAAAATAACGGCGTTTGGGCAACGGATATTCCATTGCGGCCCGGTATTCATCAATATCAATTTATTGTCGATGGCGTCTGGTGTGAAGATCCTAAAAATCCTCGACAAGAAAAAAATTCTTTCGGAGATGTGAATTCGATTATTGAGGTCGTGGGTTGATGAGCGCTTCTATCGAACAGAGCTTTTCTATTCGTGAAGGAAAAATGTTTGCTTTTTTAGCATATCTGCCTGTTGTTTGTATTATCCCGCTTATTTTTAAGAAAGAAAATCCATTTGTGTTAGAGCATGGCAAACAAGGGCTTGTCCTTTTTGTTGGGGAAGTCGCTGTTTTTGTATTGCATATTATTTTAGGCGTGTGGTTTTTGCGATTAGGATTATTTGTCTTTGGTGTTTTATCTCTTATCGGTATGGTTTCAACGTTAAAAGGCCGTTTTGTCAAAATTCCTGTGATTGATAATATTGCCCAAAAGCTCGTTCTCTAATAATTATGTCTCTTGTTGAACGTTTATTAGATTCTCTCATTCAATATCTTCAAAAAAAAAGAAATATTATCCGCCGAGAAGAAAAAAAGAAGCGCTCGAAGAAGAAAATTATTTTAAAAAAGAAAAAGTTTATTAAGAAAAAAAGCCCGCCAAAGATTTTCAAAAAGAATAATATAGAAAAGAATTTTAAAAAGATATCTTTCTTAAAGTCTGTAAAATTCCCTGCGGTTAAAGTTTTGCCGACCAAAGTTTCTTTAGCTTTAAAAGAAAAACAAAAAGATGTTTTGATAGGACAGGTGACACATTTTTTTCCCAGAATTGAAGTAGCGGTCATTAAAATTTCGGATAAAGAGTTAAAGTGTGGCGAGAGGATCAAAATTGAAGGAGGATCGGGCAGTTTTACTCAAAAAGTTGAGTCGATGCAAAGAGAAAGCGTGGATGTGAAAGTAGCGCGTAAGGGGCAATTGATAGGTCTTAAGGTCAAGCAAAAGGTCTCTGAAGGCGCGAAGGTTTTTAAACTCCTCTGAGGGATTTAATCTATTGCCCTTGCGAAACCGATATGTTATATTTTGAATAGAAGCAATTCTTTAAGATGCTTTTATATTTGAGAGGGAACACTTATGAAGAAAAATTTTTGTAAAGGTCAGGGAATGCTTGAATATATTCTTCTTTTTGCCTCGATAATTGCTATTCTTTTGGTCGTTTTAGCTCCTCGGCGTGGTTTTGTTTATAATGCTATTGAAAGTTCGCTGGATATTTCTTTTAATGCGGTGGAGAAGAAATCTAAAGCCCATAATGTTGATGTTGTTATAAAAAGAGCCATCGCCAATCAGGCGATTCGTTAATGAAAATAAAAGAACAAAAATTAATTCGCCGTTATCTTGTCTGGTGTTATAAGACGACCAAAGAATCTTTGGATAAAATTGATCGTTATTATACGCAATTGCAAGTTGATGCCTTTATTTTACAAGATTTGAAGAAGCAAAGAAGCTCCGATAAGGATTATCAGAAATTTCTTAAGGATTTTGAAAATTATATGGCCAAGAAAAAAGAAAATGTTGACCTTCAAAAATATAAAGATGAAAAATCAAAAGAACTCCGGCCAGATTATATTTATTTAAAAAATCGATTTTTGGCTATTGAAAAAGCGATTGTTCATTTCTTAGGAAAAAAAGAATTGTTGGCTATTGAACAGCTTTATGAAAAAGAAATGATAACGCGGATTCTTGAGGCGAGAGAACACTTTTAAAGTTTTTAAAAAATAAAAAAAGAAGCAAAGAAGATTTTGTTATCGCTGTTGCATGCGTTGCATGTCTTTCAGCCGCTGTTTCTGGTCGTCCATAAGTCGTTTACGCTGGTCTTCAATATCTTGGATTTTTTGTTTTTGTTCCCGTAGGCGTTGGGCAGAATCGATATTTGTTTTTTTCGGGGGAGTTTTGGTGATTTCTTTTAATCCTTTGATCGCGCCATAAAATAAAAGACACGCAAAAATAAAGCCCAAAGCGATAAGCATAGGAAAATCGTTGTCTTTAGAATAATCGTCTCGCATAAATATAATTATAAAATAAAAAAAAGTTTTCCGCAAATGATTGATTGTCAAAGATTTTATAAATTTTTGTTTTATCAAAAACAGATAAGACGGCCTTTTTTTGCAAGGATAGTGCGTTTTTTTATTTTTTTATCTTTTTTATTATTCTGTATTGATAATTTTGTTTTAGCGCAAGAATCGGTATCTATGCCGCAGACAATCAAAGAAATGGATTCTTCGATTGAATGGATGACAATGCCGGTTGAAATTCCTGTGAAAAGATATTCTGATTCCGTGGTTATTATTCCGAAGATTTCTAAGGAAAAATTGCGCGAAGCGATTGAACAAGAGATGCGAGGAGATAGCGTTGAGATTTTTATTAAAGGAGAAAAATATTCCTCGCTTAAAGATTATCAAAAAAATATGGGAGAGTTAAAAAATGTCGATATTCCCGAGAAAAAAATATCATCTCCGGAAATTTATGCCCAGTTTAAAACTCTTTCTGATGAGCAACTGGATCAATTGAATAAAGAAGAATTAAAAAGAATGATTCGGGTAATGGCCCAGGATAAGAATATTGTTAAGGAAGGAGTGGCGCAAGCAGAAGCCGAAGAATTACAAAAAATGGCGGATGATTATGCTAAAACCCAAAAGGATTTGGCTCCTATTGTGATTGATCCGAAAAAGGTTAAAACAATTACGATTGGCGGTTCACAAGAGAAAGTCATATTAAATAGTACAAATCCATCAAGTTTTTAATAAAAAATCTTCTTTTAAGGGCGTTCTTAGCGCTTGACTAATAAGAAGCTCAATAGTATAATGCGTCCCTTAACGAACAATTTTCATAAAAAAACAGAAAAAATAAATATTATATTAATAAATATGTAAGGAGGGTAAGAAGTTGGTATTACAGAAAGCACAAAGAAGCGAAGTGATTGATAATTTCAAAATTCATGCCAAAGACACTGGGTCTGCGGTTGTCCAGATTGCTTTATTGACAAAGAAAATGGACTACTTAACAGAACATTTTAAGACCCACAAAAAAGATTTCCATTCCCGTCGGGGTCTTTTGATGATGATTGGCAAAAGACGCCGTCTTTTATCTTACCTCAAGAAGAAAGATGCTAAAAAATATCAGGAAACCATTGAGAAGTTAAACATTCGTAAATAAGACAGGAACCTATGAATAAAATTGAAATCCCTTTGGGCGATCGACAGATTATTATCGAAACTGGAAAAATGGCTAAACAGGCCAATGCCGCTGTGACTGTCAGCTGTGGCGGAACTGTTGTTTTAGTGGCCGTGTGTATGTCTCCGAAACCTATGGAAGGGACAGATTTTTTCCCTCTTATGGTTGAATATCAAGAAAAAACTTACGCCGCTGGAAAGATACCTGGCGG
>JAKQLT010000126.1 GCA_029567025.1 Candidatus Omnitrophota bacterium
GTTATCTTAAGAAGCAATAATAAAAGAGAATATTTATTGTTCTAATAAATAGTTCTAATTATATGAATTTGATAAGGTTAGAGATGTTAGAAATACTCTGGAAAGGTTTCAAAGAAGCTATTTCTTCTTTTGTGCTTGATCCTGTAAGAACCGCGATTGTAGCCACACCCGCATTGTTCCCGGTTTCAACATCAACAGTCATATCGCCCACAAAAAGAGCTTGATCAGGGCCTAAAGAAAATTTGCTTAAAATTTTCTCTAAAATTTCTGGTTCTGGTTTTTGCTTTTTTACCATATCCCCGCACACAATATAAGAAAAATAATCCTTGATACGTAAATGATTTAAAATAACATTCGTGGACCACTGCGGGCGATTGGTCGCAACAGCTAAAAAATATTTTTTCTCTTTTAAAATTTTTAAAATATCTTTAGCCCCGGGCATAAACGTCGTGCCTCTTTTTAAAGATTGTTTATGGTGTTGGCGATAAATCGAAATCATTTTATCAATATCTTCTTGGCGCACAAACCGGCTCATTAAATTACGTTCGCCCCAACCGACACTACGCTGAATCGTGACATCATCCGCAGAAGGATAACCTAAAATCCCAAGCGCATAATTAAGACTTTCACAAACCGCCGGATAGGCGTTTACCAATGTCCCATCGAGGTCAAAGATAATAAGTTTAAAAGAAGGCACGCGGATTAATCTTTCTTTAAAAAATCAAAACAGTGCTTAAGGGTTTTTAAAAATTATTTTTGTTGGCTTAAAATATAAAGGATAAGCATCCCGGCTAAAGAAAGAATCATTCCTATAGCCCCGCGGAATAAAATAACGACATCATGCCACCAAGTCAAAATCAGCATAATCCCGAGAATAAGAACAACAATTCCAGAAAGAAACAACAAAAATCTTTTATAACTATTTGGCTCGCTCATCATCATCTCCTTTAAGAAATGTTTATTATGAATTCTTTTTTTCCTGGTCTGGTTTTGTTTTCCATCGACGATGCATCCAACCCCATTCATGAGGATATTTTCGAATATACCGCTCAATTATATCCGTGATCCGTTGAACATTTTTTTGCAAAATTTCTTCATCGGTTACTCCTTGTTCTAGCTCAAAAATCGGCTCAATAATCACGCGATGATAATCACCTTCTTCGCGAATAATAAACATCGGCAAAATCGTCGCTCCAGTCCGAGAAGAAAAAACAACCGGGCCTGTTCCTGTCGCGGCTTTTTCACCAAAAAAATCCACGAAGACTCCACGGCCATTACCAAAATTCTGATCTAATAAAATAAAAAGAATTTCATTGTGACGCAACGCGCGAATACATTGTTCAACGCATTCTTTACGCGGAATTGCGTAAATATTTTTCAAACCTTCCTCGGTCCGACGTCTTAAAAGATCTTTTTCAAGAATAGGATCACGCGCGGGACGGATTATGGCGTTCACAGGATACCCTTTTTTTGCCAGAGAAAACATCATCAAAGGAAAATTTCCAAAATGCGCCGATACCGCAATAACGCCTTTGCCTCTGGCGATCGCTTCTTCTAAATGCTCCCATCCTTCAAATGTTACTTTCTTTCCTATCATCTGAGGATGGGCCATAAAATAAAGCATCTCAACCATGCCACGTCCTAAATGATCAAAACATTTTCGTAAAATATTTTTTATTTCCTGGGGACTTTTTTCTTTACCAAAAGCGATCTCTAAACTTTCGCGTGCAATACGTTTTTGACCAATTAGAAACAAAAACCCTAACTGCACAAAAATATACGCGATCCCTCGCATCACAGAATACGGAATCCAATGGAAAAACCAACTAAAAAAATAAAGCGCATGCCGCGCCATAGCACGTTGCATTTGCCTGACGGCTTCATTTCTCGCCATAAAAAATCCTTTTGCTTAATTTTTCTTTATTATAATCCCTATTAGTATACATAGAAAACAAACGAAAGCAAAAACATCTCCAAATTTTGTATAAAAAGTTTGAATAGAATTAAAGACTACGGCATCCGTTGCTATATCTTTAACGTAAAGCGATTGCCCTTGTTTGTTTTGAACTTTTTTAACGATTTTTCCCCAAGGATTAATAAAACAACTCACACCTGTATTTGCGACGCGGATAACACTTTTTCTATTTTCTACCGCACGGAAAACGCTCGATTGCACATGCATAAAAAGCGCGCTCGATTTTTTAAACCAATCATCATTAGTAATATTAACAAGCGCCTGCGCGCCATGCTTAATAAATTCACGCGACAAATACGCTACGCTATCTTCAAAACAAATAAGGACAGAAAATTTCAATGCCCCTAAAGAAAAAATCGTTAATTCTCGCCCAGAAGTAAAATCATCTATCGGGACAATATATTTTAAGAAAGGAAAATATTTTCGGAAAGGAATATATTCGCCATAAGGAACTAAATGCCATTTATCATATTGGCGCATAACTTCTCCGTCGGAAGAAAACAACAGCGCTGAATTAAAATAAAACTCGTCTTTTAAGTGCGTCACCGCACCGATTAAAAAAGGCGTTTTAGCATCTCGAACAAAATTCGCCAATTGATGAAATAACCACAATTTTTGCGAAAAAATTCCAGGCAAACTGCTTTCCGGCCAAATGACCAAATCAGTTTTTTGTAAAACAGCTTTTCGGCTTAAATTGAAATGTTCTTCAATAATATCTTTCCATAAAGATTCCTGCCATCGATCCGCCATTTTTATCGACGGCTGAATAATAGAAATGTTCATCTCTCCCGTCGCTATAATTTTATTTTTAAGCCGAAATTGTCCATACCCTAAAGTTAATCCTAAGCAAAAAACAGTTAGCAAAACAGCAAAAAATATTTTCATTTTTTGAGAAGTGGACAAAAATTCTTTTAAGCAAACATTACCCATTACTATTAAAAAGGAAATGCCATAAACACCTGTGAGATCAGCGATTTGAATCACAGGCAAAATTTTATATTGTGATAATCCTAAAGAAGCCCAGCTAAATCCGGAGAATAAATGCGCGCGAAAGAATTCCAAAACAACCCAAACACTTGGAAGAAAAAAAAGTTTACGGAGAGGTTTTTCCCGATAGGAAAAATAATACGCTAAACCGAATAATCCGAAATACAACGCAAAATAAAAAACAAGAAGCGCCAAGCCTAAAAAAGTCACATGATAAATCCAATAAAAACATAAACTAAAAAAAACAAGGCCAGCGACATAAGCAATATGAAACGATTGTTTGATATTTTTCCCATCGAGAGAAAAAAATAATGGCACAAGCCCCACCCATGCCAAAATCCAAAATTCTGTTTTCGGAAAGGCCAGCGCTAACAACGCAGAAGAAAAAACAGCTAATAAATATTGAAAGGGCTTTAACATGCGATTGTCAAAAGAAGTCGTATTATTTCCCGCAACACTTTTTATATTTTTTCCCGCTCCCGCAAGGACAAGGGTCATTGCGTCCGACTTTAGGCCCATCGTGACGAATAGGCGCTTGTTTAGCCGACGCTGAAATATCTTGATCAGAATCAGATTCATGAGATTCGGCAGAAACTATTTTTCTATCGGACAAACTCCCCATTTCCTCATGAATCATCTTTTGCGGCAACGCCCCAAACACACTTTTTAATTTTTGAGTCGATTTAACGGATTGTATCTTAAATATCATCTCCACAACTTCGTCATTAATCGAATAATACATTTCTTCAAACATCCTAAATCCTTCTTTTTTATATTCAATTAACGGATCACGCTGGGCAAAAGAACGCAAGCCAATGCCTTCTTTAAGTTGATCCATCGCATAAAGATGATCCTTCCATTTCGAATCGATCGTGTGCAGCAAAATCATCCGTTCCATTTGACGCAATTGTTCAGCGCCCATTTCGTGTTCTTTCGCCGCATAAACACCTAAAACGTTTTTTAATATTTCTTCTTTTAAATCTTCTTTGTCTAATTGCATCAAATGATCTTTATACGTCGAAGCTTCTAAGAAAAATTTTTGTTTGAGCGAAGATAAAAGAATGTGGATATTCGGCTCGGTTTCAGTATTCCCAGAAGAAACATATTGTTCGACAACACTATAAACACTGTCTTCAATCGCTTCCTCAATCAAATTCTTGACACTCTCACTTTCAAGGACTGACCGTCGCATATTATAAATAACCTCGCGCTGACGGTTCATCACATCATCGTATTCCAAAAGATGCTTTCTAATCTCAAAGTTATGATTCTCGACGCGTTTCTGCGCGGTTTCAATCGAACGCGACAATAAAGGATGCTCTAAAACCTGCCCTTGTTCCATTCCGAGCGCGTTCATAATCGAAATAATCCGATCGCCCGCAAAAAGACGCATCAGATCGTCTTCCAAAGACACATAAAACCGAGAAGAACCCGGATCGCCCTGACGGCCTTGACGACCGCGCAACTGATTATCAATACGACGAGACTCATGGCGTTCCGTTCCTAATACATGAAGCCCGCCTAACGATACCACCTTATCATGTTCTTCTTTGGTCTGCCGACGGAACTGTTCTAAAAATGTTTTCATTTTTTGTTCAAATTCTTGCGGGTCTTCTTTATTTTCCACTTTTTCTTTGGCAAGACTTTTCGCTAAAAATTCCGCATTACCGCCTAAGACAATGTCGGTTCCGCGGCCCGCCATATTCGTCGCAATAGTGACCGCTTTATAGCGTCCGGCCTGAGCAATAATCTGCGCTTCCATTTCATGATATTTCGCGTTTAAAACTTTATGCGCAATCCCTCTTTGCGTTAATAGCCGCGATAAAAGCTCGGACTTTTCAATCGAAATTGTGCCGACGAGAACCGGCTGTCCATTTTTATAGCACTCAGCGATTTCTTCCACAACGGCTTGAAACTTTTCTTTAAAACTACGATAAATACAATCCGGATGATTGACCCTCTCTAATTTTTTATTCGTCGGAATCATAATCGTATCTAATTTATAAATTTGCTCAAACTCCGCGGCTTCCGTGTAGGCGGTACCCGTCATACCAGATAATTTTTCATAGAGACGAAAATAATTTTGAAAAGTAATGGTGGCGAGCGTTTGATTTTCCCGCTCAATTTTTATGCCTTCTTTGGCTTCAACCGCCTGATGAAGCCCGTCGGACCATCGTCGGCCGGGCATCAATCGCCCAGTAAACTCATCAACAATAATCACCTCATTATCTTTAACCACATAATCCACGTCATGTTTAAAAAATTCATGGGCTTTAATCGCCTGTAAAATATGATGGCGATATTCAATGGTTTCCATATCATGCAGATTATCAATGCCAAACAGCTTCGCGACTTTTTCTTCGCCGGATTCCGTCATCGAAATCGATTTATTTTTTTCATCCGCCAGATAATCAAATCCTTGTCCTAAATTAACACCTTCGTATTTGGCCTTAATCTCGTCATTATCCGTAATCCGTCGGCCTTTTAATTGACGGACAATATCATTCGCACGATAATATTTATCCGTTGATTCTTCCGCCGGGCCAGAAATAATTAAAGGCGTACGCGCCTCATCAATCAAAATGCTGTCCACCTCATCGACAATAGCAAAATGATGCGGCCGCTGGACCATATGTTCTTTAAAATTGACCATATTATCCCGCAAATAATCAAAACCAAATTCATTGTTCGTCCCATACGTAATATCGCATGCATACGCGATTTGCCTTTCGTCCGGCATCATATCGTGCTGAATCACGCCGACGGATAAACCTAAAAATTCATACAAAGGCCCCATCCATTCCCGATCACGTTTAGCTAAATAATCATTGACGGTAACCACATGCACGCCTTCTCCGGTTAACGCATTAAGATAAGCCGGCAAAGTCGCGACCAGCGTTTTTCCTTCACCCGTCGTCATTTCAGCGATATTGCCATTATGAAGAACCATTCCACCTATGAGCTGAACATCAAAATGGCGCATATTTAAAACGCGTTTCCCGACTTCACGCACAACGGCAAAAGCCTCGGGCAAAAGCTCATCTAAAATTTTCTTTTTAGCGGATTTTAACTGTTTCTTGGCTTCATCGATTTGAAGGTTGAAATCATCTTTTTCTTCAAAAGTTTTGGCTTCTTTCTGCAGTGCTTTTAATCGCGCTAATTCTTGTTTCTCCACTTGAATTTCTTTGTGATAACGCGTTTTAAAAGAATCAGTTTTTCCTTTTAATTGTTCATCAGTAAGAACGCCAATGTCTTTTTCCATAGCATTAATTTGAGAAACAACAACCGCGAGTTTTTTCATTAAACCGACGGACGGAAGCGGAAGGTCATGATGCAAATGAATAATGACCTTTGGCTCTAAACGATCAATAAAATTTTGCGCAGAATTGATAATGTGTTTTCGAATTAGAAAATCAAACATAAAAACTCCTTTGAAATTAAATAAAAAGGTAAAAATTAAAAGGTAAAAAATTACAAAAAAAACTAAACCGCTTAAACGCCACGCATATTTTTTAACATCGTAGCAAAAATCTTACTAAGCTCCATTGCCTCTTGAATAAGACTATCTAAAATTTGACTTTCGTTTATACCAACAGCTTTAACGATACGCAACCAATAATGGCTTTCTCGTGCTTCTTTCAAACAAAGACCAATCTTATATTTAAAATCATCTTTGCTATAAGCGCCTTGAGCCTCTTCATAATTAGCTCCGACAGAACTCGCAGACCTAGATAACTGATATTTAACAACATCATTCTCTTTAGAATTTCTAATGTTTTTCAGAAACTTTATCGTATTTACGGAAAATTCAAACGTCCTACGATTAAGATCTGTTTTTTCCATCTACCTTTTTCCTTTTACCGTTTACTTTTTTTCCTTCATTTTCAAATACGCTTCCATAAAAAAATCTAAATCACCATCCATCACTTTAGCCACATTGCCGGTTTCCGCCTCTGTGCGGTGATCTTTAACCATATTATACGGATGCATCACATACGAACGAATCTGGCTTCCCCATTCGATCTTTTGTTTTTGTCCGTATTCTTTAGACATTTTTTCTTCCTGCTCGCGCTGTTTTAATTCATAGAGCCGCGCCTTAAGAATTTTCATACAACGCATTCGATTTTGCAATTGTGAACGCTCATTTTGACACTGCACGACAATTCCCGTCGGAATATGAGTCATACGCACCGCTGAATCTGTTGTATTAACGCTCTGCCCGCCGGGGCCAGAGGACCGATACACATCAATACGCAAGTCATTCGGATTAATCTCAACCTCGATATCATCCTCAATTTCCGGCATCACATCAACAGAAGCAAAAGAAGTATGTCGCCTTTTATTCGCATCAAACGGAGAAATGCGCACCAGTCGATGAACGCCTTTTTCCGCTTTTAAATAGCCATACGCCATATCGCCGTCAATACTTAAAGTCGCATTTTTAATGCCTGCACCCTCGCCGGCTAAAATATCGACGAGCGCCACTTTATATCCCCGATTATCCGCCCAGCGCGTGTACATACGTAAAAGCATATTCGCCCAATCGCAAGACTCGGTCCCACCCGCTCCTGCATTAATACTCAAAATCGCATTATTTTTATCAAAAGGCCCGCCTAATAAACTTTGTGTTTCAAGAACGCTCACTTCTTTTTCAAGGGCGCCCAATTCTTCTTTCACCTGTTCAAGCATTTCCGGATCATTTTCAGCCATTTCACCCACTTCTTTTAAATCACTAACTTTTTTAAAACTATAATCAAATGGCTCGACGCAACTTTTAAGATATTTCATTTCTTTCATAAGTTTATTAGACTGGATAGAATCATCCCAAAAATTCGGCTGATTCATTTGCTCTTGAATCGACTGGATAGACTTTCTTTTGGCGGGCAAGTCCAAAAATCCTTGAAGATATTCGAGCTTTTCTTTTATTTCAGTCAGTTTATGAATAATATCGGTCAACATAAATTTGGTCGATATTATAACATAAGTAAAATAAATAAAAATAATATTATTTATAGTAAATTAAAAAAATTTAGCTTTTTTGATTTTGGGCTTGGGTGGAATTTGCCAATCCTAAAAGATCATAAACATTCGTCACAGGCGTGATATTAATAATGATAGGAACAAGGCCTTGCGAATTTTCTAATGCTTTGATATTGAGCGGCGTATTAAATTCTATTTTTTCTCCCTTATTTTCTATGGTCAAATTTTTCGCGTTTAAATCAATCCCCCCGACTTGATCAGACTCGGCCATAAAAGAATCTTTATCAAAATCCACGGTCATGGCTTGATCGCTCTTCATAACCTCACGAACAATATCCTGATGCACTTTAAGGCACTCTGCCTGCAAAGACATAACATTTTCTTCTGTAAAGCCCTTCTCAAGCCAATTTAAAATCAAATCGAAATCTTCACTTTTAGTTATTTTCTTAACTCCAGCTAATTGGGCAAGGATTTCTAAGCTATAATCAATTTTATGAGTGATTATAGCTGTTATAAAATTTATAAATAAACCTATTCGCGGATCCTCACTTTTAGATAAGGCATAACTCTCAGCTATTTTTTCAAGATCATTATTATTTCTTAATTCTTGATCACTTATAGAATCCTTGGCTCCTTCTCTATCTTGAAAATGTTTTATTTCGTGCCAAGCAATATGCTCCATTAATATTTTCTTTATTTCTTCTTCACTTAATGATTTTTTTATCTGTTCATAAAATTTTTGAACCACTTTTGATGACTTATCTTTATTAAATGAGAATTCTTTCCCTATCATTCGCCCAATAATTCCTTCGACATATTTCAAATCCTTTAAAAGCAAATCCACATAAAGTTCAATGGTCGTCGTATCAATAATAATATAATCTGCCCATATGGGGGCTACCCCAAAAACTCTATTACCAGAATCTGGCATTTTAATATCTTGGGCATAATAAACCTGAATAAAATCATTATCGACGAAATATTCTTGCCCTTCTTCAATCTTAAAAAACATCGTATCTTCTTCTTTAAAAGAACCATCTAAAGAAAATCGTTTCGTTGCAGCAACATATCCTTTAGGGATAAGGGTTTTATTCACTTGCGAATAAGTTTTCATAACAAAAGCCCTTACAAAATAATCAATATCTTCCGACCTTAATCTCATTTTCTCGTTTGTAGCTAATTCCATCACTTGACCACGAACAGACAATAAAAATTGATCTATGGCTTGATGAATTTCATCAGGGTTATTAATCCCTTGCAATGAAGCTGTAAAATCTGATATTTTTGAATTTATAAATAAATCAAACTTGGGCTCTGCCGTCATGGCCTGATCAGAAATTTTTGTCATTGATTCTTTAACATAATTAATAAGACTTTCTGCTAAAGAGACATTTTGCCCAACATAATAAAAGTTCTCCCAATCCTCATAATCTTGTTTTAAATCATTATCAGACAGAATAATGGGATTATAAAAATTACTAAAAACCTCCTTGGCATCTATGCCATAATCATCACTGGTGGCTGGATGAATTACTACAATATCTGGATCATCTCGTAAAAACCAAACATCATCTAAATTAACAATTTCTTTATCTTTTAAAGCTTGTTCTGATAATGCCGCTGAAAGAATTCTTGATAAGCGAAAATCTCTCTTACTAGGAAGAACCTCCATAAAATCTCCAAAATAAATTTTGTGCCCATCCCAATGGGCTCGAGATCTTTCTTTATGACCGAAAAAGATGCCTAAAATTTTTCCCGCATCATCTTTAATCGTCCACAACAAACCAGTTTCTGCATAATTTCTCGCGGCTGATTTCCATTGATTTTCATCAAATCGTAATTTTTCTCCTTTAGAATCCATAAACCACTGATCGATAGCATTCAATATATCTTTTTGATTGTCATAACGCGTTATTTGATATTTTTTCCTACCTTTGACAAACCATCCGTCGAAGAAATCTTCTGAATAAAAATCAAGGACTGTTTGCTCTGAATCTGTTCTCATCGCTTGATCAAAAGGCAAAGAAAAATATTTCGGAGAAAAAAGTTCTTCTTTAGAAAATAATTTTTTCTCTAAATGTTCTCGATTTTTATATTTCTCAACATCAACAAACTCTTCTCTTTTGCTATTAAAAATAAAAGTACCCTTGTAATGAAGTTTATCATTTTCTTTATAATAAACATCAATTCGATTAAAATCTGTTTCAGCATTTTCATTCTTAATAAGAAGAACGCCTCCATTACGTAAAGAGCTTTCCATTTCTTTTAAAAACATCATCTTCTGTTCGTACGACATATGAATCGTAACGCTATTAGCAACAATAAAATCAATGTCTCTACGATTTCTAGATAGCGCATCTGTTGCGAGCAAGTCAATCCCGTGAGCTTTAAGTTCTTTTTCTAAAGGATTTAAAACGCCTTTTAATCCATTAGCTTCAAATTCTCCTTCTTTGGCATTTTCTGCTTCTTTTAAAACATTCTTTAAGCTCTCCATACCTACTATATTTTTTATTACATTATCAAAAAAGAGAGAATTTCTTCGATAAGGATCTTTTTCATTTATTTCTTTTCCAAATATGAAAAATTTAACGTTCGGAGCTACCCCTATAGGCAGATAACGCTTACGTTCTTCGCCTATTTCTCTATAACCGACAATAATCTCACTAATAAATCCATATTCCTCAATCCCAACAGGACTAACAACAAACTTAATCTCAAAAATCCCATCGATATTAAAGAAAGAACCTTCTTTAATTATGCGACGATATTCTTCCTTAATTTCATTTATAACGTTATTGTCTGTCACAATAATATGGGCTTTGGCTACCGCTTGAGGCAATTCAACGCCTATTACCTTTATTTCTGGATTAACATTTTTTAACGCTTGATTAAATTCTATTGTTGTTACAGGCGGATCACCAATGCCCACATCAACCAATATTTTTTCCCCCTGTAAAATATTAAATCCTAGAACCTTTTTTAAATATTCATTAGCAAGTATTGCTTCAATATCTTTATTCCTATGTTCTCTTGTGCTTTGAGGAACAATAGAATCCGCTGAATGAATAACTTCATCTTTATTAGCTAATATAATATTTTTTATCGCCGTAAGGTCGTCTTCATCAGTAAAAATATTCATATAAGATTTTGACCTACCTTCTACATCCAAAATAGATTTTAAGAAATCCTTAATGACAGAAACAGGCGTAATAACCGCATTTTTTTGT
>JAKQLT010000188.1 GCA_029567025.1 Candidatus Omnitrophota bacterium
TATTGTTGTCAATGATACCGTTGAAAATGCGGCGGACAAAATTATGGCCATCATTCGGGCTGAACATGCGAAAGTTGAAAGAACAATTCATCAATACAAAGAAATGTTGGAGGTTAAATAAATGAATAATACTCATGATGGGATGCGTTATCCATCGATTGATCAATTAGTGTCCATTACTAAATCCAAATACAAATTGGTTGTGGGGACGGCTAAACGCGCTCGCAAGATTGAAAAAGGCGGAAATATTTTAATCACTAATCCGCGCAACAAAAAAAGCATCGGCATTGCCTTAGAAGAAATTCTTCAAGGGAAAGTTATTATTACGGATTGATAAATAGAAAACTTGACGGCGGTCAAGTTTTTTTTGAAGAAAAAGGATAGTTCTTTATTTATCGTTTTAGTTATGGTAAAATCAATTAAAGGTGGGGTGAAAAAGATGTTTGCGAAAGTCGTTGTCGAAGTTCCTTCGGAAAACACCGATGAATTATATACATACAAAATACCCGATGAATTCATCGATAATCTTTATGTGGGGTCGCGCGTTTTTGTCGAGTTTGGTTTTCAGAAAATCATGGGTTATGTTTTGGAAATCATTGATGAAATCGATATTAACATGGATGTAAAAGACATCCTTGATGTGATTGATTTTGAACAAGGCTTAACATTAGAACAAATTGACCTAGCGAAATACCTTAAAGAGGAAACAAAGAGTTATTTAATTCAAACCCTTGGTCTTATGTATCCGAGTTTTTTAAAAAGTCGAGTCCGCAAGTATTTAGAAATCATCAATTTTGCGGCTCTTGATGGGGAACTGGCCTTAATTTTAGGACCGAAAAAGAAAATCTTGATGACTAAGGAGTTAGTAAAGCATTATCCAAAAATAAAAAAAGAGATTAATCGCGGGAATATCGCCTTAACAAGCGATGTTTTTAGCTACGGCCAGCGTAAACTGGTGAAGTTTTACACATTGACTGATGAAAGTGCCCCAGTTAAAGGGGTGATGCGCCAAAACATTAGGGCTTTTTTAAGCCATCACCAAGAAGCCAGCGAAGAAGAAATCATTGAGAATACTGGTTGTAGTAGCAATTTGTTAAGAAAAATGGTGGAAGAAAAAATCTTAGTGATGACGGAAAAACGGTTGGTGCCGGAAAATCCTGGTCCTCTCGTTTATAAACCAATCAACTGGGATTTTGAACAAACCATGCTTAAAGAAAAATATCAGGCTTTAAGTAAAAAACCGTTTTTGTTGTTTACCAATGATGAACAATTTAAATTGGATTTCTTACTTGATATGGCGATAGACATGATTACTAAACAAAAACAGGTGCTGATTATCACCCCGACAATCTTAGCAAACACATTAGTGTTTAATTTTTTTTCCAAAAACATTCAAGGCTGTCGCCTTCTTAGTTTTTCTTCTCGTTTATCCAATAGCGAATACTATGATAATTATTGGCGGGTCAAAGAACAAAATGT
>JAKQLT010000189.1 GCA_029567025.1 Candidatus Omnitrophota bacterium
AATAAGACTCTATCGCTGTTTGTATTGTCTTTAATTCGGATTTGGCTTTTGTAATATTGGCCTGTTCTTGCATGCCTTTAATCCGAGGCACAGCAATGCCAATTAAAATAGCTAACACCGCCAACACCACTAAAATTTCTAAAATGGTAAAACCTTTTTTTCTGAATTCCATTATTTCCTCTGTAAAAATTTTCTTATCAATACTCTACTTTATACAAAGAACTTTCTTCATTATCGCTCCATCGATAATCGGTCTCTAATAAAAGAGCGGTTTGAATCAAAGCCAAATGCGAATATCCTTGAGGAAAATTTCCTGTTAAAGATTTCGTTACAGGATCTATGCCTTCTGATAAAAGCCCAAAACGATTTACATTGCCAATGACTTGATCAAACATCTTTTTTGCTTCCTCTTTACGCCCTATTAAATAAAGTGCGTTAATAAGCCAAAAAGTGCAAACGATAAACGCATTTTGCGGAACACCAAAATCATCTTGGGCGGTATAACGCATCACAAAGCCATCACGTAAAAGATGTTTGACAGCGGCTTCAACCGTTCCAATCATCCGCGGGTCAGAAGGCTCTAAAAATCCATAATGAAACATGAGTAGATTCGACGCATCCACGTCTTCAGATCCATAAAACATGACAAAACTTTTTAAACGATCATTCCATCCGTTTTGAAGAATATCTTTCTTAATCTCTTCTGCAACAGATAAATAACGCGAGACATTTTTTTCTTGATGAACAAATTTTGCTATCTTGGCCGCCCGGTCTAAAGCGACCCAATTCATCATCTTCGAATGAACAAAATGCTGTTTAGGGCCGCGCCGCTCCCAAATCCCGCAATCAGGCTCCTGCCAGTGTTTTAAAACGTCATTTGCTAAAGAACGCACGACGGTCCAAAGCTCTTCATCAAAATCATTTTGATAACGAAAATTAAGAATAAAATAAGAATAAATAGCCTCAATCAATTCGCCGTAAACATCATTTTGTTGTTGACGATAAGCCGCATTTCCTATCCGAACAGGACGAGAATTTTTATAACCTTGAAGATGCTCTAAAGTTTTTTCCTCCATATTACGCTCGCCGTGGATTCCATACATAACCGCGATATTTTCATTCTTTAATAACATACGCCCCAAGATAAATTTCATAAAACTTTCCGCTGAATGCACATGCCCCATACGCGCGTAAAGGTCAATAATCATGCTGGTATCACGCACCCAACAAAAACGATAATCCCAATTACGTTCTTTGCCCACAATCTCGGGCAAAGATGTCGTTGGAGCCGCAACCACAGCACCGGTTTTCTGGAACATCAATAATTTCAACGTTATAATCGAACGAATAATAATCTCTTTATATTTTTCAGGAACTTTTGTACGATAAACCCAGTCCATCCAAAAGCTTTTTGTCTTTTCATACTCTAAATAAATCTTGTCTGGGGTTACAGAAACTAATTTTTCATGATAGGAAAGAAGAAAATAAGCGGATTTTTTTAAAACAATCGGCTCGCCCTGCAAGACCGCATCAAAATCTAAATTAGAATACAAATAATAACTATTATATTCACCTTGTGTCGACTGAATTTTCAGATAATCCGAAGAAAGAGAACAACATCCTGGAGCCAATC
This sequence comes from Candidatus Omnitrophota bacterium, assembly GCA_029567025.1. Lineage (GTDB taxonomy): Bacteria > Omnitrophota > Gorgyraeia > Zapsychrales > Zapsychraceae > JADFXT01. Next base: position 1,634 of record JAKQLT010000189.1, read on the forward strand.
CATAATTAGGCGCTGGTTTCAAATCCACAACCAAATGCGGATTTCCAGAAACAAGATAAATATTACGATGTATTTCAGACGGGCAATAAACTTCTCGCTTAGGAGATAAAAATCTCGGCATATAATCCATCACTTCAAATATGCCCTCTTTTGTCGTAAACGTTGTTTTTAAAATAGGCGTGTGATGCACATATTGCTGGCGGACACTGATAATATTTTCTGCCCAAATACGAAAATAACCGCCTTTATTTTCATCTAAAATACGTCCAAAAAGCGACGGAGAATCAAAAAAAGGAAGGCAAAGCCAGTCTACCGAACATTCCGGGCTAATCAGCGCGGCACTGGTACAATTTCCAATAATGGCGTGTTTCATTGTTGCCCCCTTTTTAACAAAAAAATTCTTTCTAAAAATATTCTTACATCATTCACATTATGAAGATAATAGCGCGCATAAGAAGATTTTTTCAATCCTACACGAATCGTCAACGCTCTTGATTTTAAAGACACAAACGCATTCTCATCTGTTTCATCATCGCCAATATAAATCGCTCTTATTTTTCTCTTATTCTGAAAAAAACGTGTTTTCCTTAACAACCAACTCACCGCTTTTCCTTTATGCCAAAAAATGGGCGGATAAACTTCATAAACTTTCTTTCCTGGATTGACAATAATCTCGCCTTTTTTTAGATAAAACGCCACAACCTTTTTGAAAAACGCCTCAAAAAACCTTACCTTTTTCTTTTCTACCAAGCGATAATGAATGCTCAAAGTCATTTCTTTATCTTGTATAACAATGCCTGGAAAATCCTGATGGCGAATCTTTACAGCCTTCGCAATACACTTAAAAATCTTTTTACTCTTGAGCGAAACTTTTTTCTTAAAATTTATTTTTGGGCCGTCTATTTCAAACCCATGATTGCCGACATAAATAATTTTCTGCAAACCAACCTTTTGCTTGATATCTTTCAAAGAACGTCCCGAAACAATCGCAACGCGACAATTTTTCAAAAAAGACAACTGCCTTAATAATTTCTTTATGGATGAATCTATTTTTGCTTTCCCCGGCGTGTCTGCTATCGGCGCTAAAGTTCCGTCAAAATCCAAAAAAAGAAAAAGATTATTTTGAGTAAATATATCCCGCAATTTTGACCAATCAGAGAAAAAATATTTTTTTTTCACATATCGCATAATAACTATTCTCTCACGCCCCTTCTTTTCTAACATAAAGCGTTTGGGTCGGATAAGCAAAAGAAATGCCTTCTTTCTGAAATGCTTCCATCAAGGATAAATTAATATATTCTTGTTTATCCATATACGTATTATAATCCGGCGCCAACACATAATAAACAACTTCATAGATAAGAGAAAAATCGCCAAAGCTCTGAAAATGAACACGGTCAAGCCGAACGCCAGCCATCGTTCCAAAAATATCTTTAACAATCTCTTTAGCTTTTTTCACCTTTTCAACAGGCGTTTGATACACGATTCCGAACTGAAAAACCGCCCGACGGCTATCCATACGTTTATAATTCTTAATACGACTTTTCGTCAAATCACTATTGGCAAAAATCAGCTGTTCTCCGGACAAACTACGGATTCGCGTTGTCTTAACGCCGATATATTCTATCGTTCCTCGAAAATCATCAATAATTACAAAATCGCCAATTTCAAAAGGCTTATCCAAAAAAATAGATAACGCGCTAAAAACGTCCCCTAAAATAGCTTGCGACGCCATCGCCACCGCCACACCGCCAATACCAATACCCGCCATTAACGCGGAGATATTCACGCCCAAATTATCTAAAATAAAAACACTGCCTAAAGCCCAAATGATCCAACGTAAAACATTCATAATACTTCTCACCATTGATTCAATAGATGCGTCTTGGGTCTTTAATTTTTTCTGATATGCTTTTGTCACAAGATAACGCATAAGCTCTTGCGCCAAAACCATCGCTTGTATCGTTAAAACAATGACAAGGGCATACCGAACGACTGAACGCCACGATTCTGTAAGCACTAAAAAATGCGATGAGAGAGAAAGAGAAACCACCACAAGAACGGGAAAGCCGATACGTGATAACATCTCAACAATAAAATCATCAAGGTCATTCACAGTCTTTAACGCAATCTTTTTTAAATGCACCAATAAAATCTTTTTGGCTATGATGAAAAACGACAAAATTCCCCAAAAAATAATGAAGGCCAGTAGATAATCTCCGATAGAATTATTAAAAATTGAAATTTTAAAAAAATTTGTGATTTTATCCATCATGTATCATTCCTCCTCGATTTTCTTATTTTTTTTCTAAACGAATCTTAGCAAGATCTTTAACCAATTGACTGGCCCAACGATAAATATTATTATCTTTAATAATATGACGCATACGACGCATTCTTTCCTGTTGCTCAGAAATAGGCATTTCTAAAGCAAAACTGATCGCTTCAGCGGTTTTGCCAATATCATAAGGATTAACAATAAGGGCATCTCGCATTTCACGCGCCGCGCCTGTAAATTGGCTTAAAATTAAAACGCCTTTCTCATCATCTCGGGAAGAAACAAATTCTTTGGCCACTAAATTCATCCCATCGTGTAACGATGTTACCAAACAAAGATCCGCAATCTTATAAAAAGGAAGAATTTCGGCATGACTATGATGTTTCATCAAGAAAACAATAGGTTGCCACGTCTTATTTTTAAACCGCGCATTAATCCGATCTGCTTCTCGCATCAGTTCATCAACAAATTCTTTATATTTAGCAATCATGGTTCGACTCGGAGCGCCTAACTCTACAAAAGTAAATTTCCCTTGATATTCCGGATTATTCTCCAAAAAATACTCCACAGCGCGAAATCGCTCCACAATTCCTTTCGTATAATCCAAACGATCAACCCCAACGCCAATATATTCCGCTGCAATCCCTTGCTTTTTTAAAAAATCCTTTTTATCAATCGTTCCCGCTTTTTTCTGTAATTTCTCGGAAGAATAAAAATCAATGCTGATAGGAAACGGCTTAATCCACGTTTTATGGCCTTCACGATTGACAGTAAAATGCTCATAATCAATGCGGGACTCTAAAAATCTATCCACGGTCTCGATAAAATTATTACAATGAAATTGCGTGTGAAATCCTATGATATCCGCACCTAACATCCCCTGAAGTAAAGTTTTTTGCCAAGGACAAATTCCAAAGGCCTCTGGATTCGGCCAAGGAATATGCCAAAAAATAGCGACTCGCGCATCTGGTCTTTTTGTTTTTATTAATTCCGGTAATAATGCGAAATGATAATCCTGAATAAGAACGCACGGCTCTATCACACCTTCTAATTCTTGCAAAACAGCTTCAGCAAATTTATGATTGACCGCTAAATACGCGGACCAATCTTCATAACGAAATACAGGGCGCGTGTGCGCGTTATGACAAAGAGGCCATAATCCTTCATTAGAAAAACCAGAATAAAATCCGCGTTCTTGTTCTTTGTCAATCCAAACACGACGTAAAATATATTGCGGCTCTTCGGGAGGAACCCTGACTTGATCGCGATCATCCACAGTTTCTCGATCCGCGTCTCCTGAACCTTGAGCGATCCATGTTCCACCACATGCGTTTAAAATAGGCTCCAGAGCTGTGACTAATCCGCTTGCGGGAATAATACATTCAATTTCTTTTCCTTTTTTAATATGCATATACGGCTCACGATTAGAAACAACAAAAAGAGGACGGCCTTCGAGTTCTATTTTTATAAATTCTTTTAAACGCTCCGGCGTCCATAACGATTCAACCGTATGCCGTAAACGTGCTTCTTCCTCAGCTGAAAGACGAGCGATTTGTAAACTTTGCGCCATACGCGTAATTTCTGAGGCCAAAGGCCCTAATAATTGTTCACCCTCAAAATCAAAAGAATCCACGGATTCGCCTTGACGAATTTTGCGAATCCACGCAGTCGTTCTTTTAATAGGCCTAATAACATTTAGATAAACAATAAAAATCGTAACCAAGACGATTAAAAAAGACTGCACTAATAAACGCCAAAACGTATTAACCCAAATCCTATGCACGCGCTCTTGAATATAATCCGCATTATGAAATAACGTCAAAACATGCGTTGGCTGATTATTAACCATAAGCGCCACCGAATAGGCGTGAAGCTGATTTTTTCCTAAAAATAAAAAATCTCCATATTCAACACCTAATCGTTCTACCTCTTGAATATGCCGCGCTAAAAGTTTAGGATTTTCTTCTAACCTCAAACGCAATCCTTCAGAAGCGACGAGAAAATTTTCCCTGACATCATGAATATCAATCCCCACAAGCCGTTCTCGATTAGAAAATTTATTCACAATCCGTTCTAATTGTGCGGCACTTCCTTCTTTAGACAACAGCGGCTCTAAAGAAATCTTTAAACTTTCCGCGATAATATTCGCGCGACGCTCTAATTCATTCTTTAAACGACCTTCTTCTTGCCTCGCCTGCAAGAAAGAAAACATGCTTGCGACCAAACAGATAATAACAATCAAAGAAAAAATAAGCCGTAATATAATTTTCATATTTTTCCCCCATGATCAATTTTTACATCATTAACTTTTTTTCAAAATCTAAAAAACCTCAAAAACGCTTTTCATATTTAATAAGAAATTTGTCATCCGACGGATTCTTTTGAATTTGATCTTGTTGCGCTTGATTCTTTTTTAATTCTTTCTCCACGCTTACACTAATAGAATCAGTCACTTGCACATCACCTAATACTTTATACTTTACATCTTTTGTCCTGTCTACATTCTTTATCTCCTCAATCTGATATCCCACATCTAATTCGTCCGATAAGGACTTTTTAATCCCCATTGTACGCGTATTTTGAGTAAATCTAACCCATCCGTCTTTAATGCCCAATGTTTGAGCCATTTTCTCGCCAGAGCCGCCTAAGAAAGCATAATCAAAAAAATCTTTTACCATATCAGACGAAATTTCATTTTGACGAACCGCCCCTAAAGATCGCTCCAAAGACTTCCAGCTTTTATTAGTCGCCAACATAACTAATAGTCTTTCTTGGCTTAAAGGAGGATACGAAGTAAGCTCAATATGAGGGTCATGTAAAAATCCACGCACAGATATTTTAATCTTTGTTTTATCAATAAAACTTTCTCCATTAATAAATAAAGCAGGATTTTGAGGGTTATCTTGATAAACAATACGACTGTTTACAATATTCACTTGAGAATTCCTAAAAAATAGATTTCCCTCACTGGATGTTATTTCTCCTTCTATCTTAAACTCTGGGCCAATATCTCTAATGATAAGGTGTAATTGTATCGGAAGACATCTGATAGAAAAATTACGAGTTAAGATTTTATCAATCACAAAAAAACCTTCTAGTCGCGGATTTTTCCGTGTTCCTGTCAAATGCAACTGAATATCTTTTAAATATCCTGTCGTTCTTTCAAAAAATGCCCCTGAAACCGATAAAGATTTAAAAAGAGATGTCAGCCCAAGCCCTCGAGAAAAAAGATCTATGTCCCATTGATCCTTCTTATAGGTTCCAGAAAAAACAATCGGGTCTTCTTTATCTAAAAACAACCGCGCGTTTTCTATAATCACGCTGACAGGAAATATTGAGAAATAAAATTGTATCTTTATGCTCTGCGCCCGTAAAAAATGTGGCAATATCATTATCTTAGAATTTCTTATTTCAATATTTTCTAAAATAACCCCCGTCAGAATGGTCCCTTTTATTCTTTCAATATTTATTTCTTCAGCGACAATCTTCTTTCCTAAAAAATATCTTATAAAAAGTCCTGCCGCGTGCTCTGTCGATAAAAAATAATAAAAACTGGCTAAAACACTTAAAAAAATAATACTAATAAGTAATTGTTTTTTCTTTTGCAATAACATATCAATAGCCACAAAATTGTTCTAAAAAATATTATGGAAGAAAAGCCTTTAAAGAAGCCCATGTCTTTAAACCCACTTTACCATCTGGAGTAAGGCCTTTTGTTCTTTGAAAATCTTTAATCGCTTGCAAGGTCTGGGGCCCAATTTTTCCATCTAAAGGTCCTTTATAAAACCCGGCATTTTTTAAAGCTCTTTGGACTTGAATTTCTGTAGGTTGGCGAAAAGGTTCCTGCTTGGCGTGAGGAATGATGACAGATGAAGGCGCAACAGGAGCGTCCGAATTAAAAAACATGACGGTAGGTTGCGATTTAGACTGCTGTTCTAAACCCTTTATTTTTTCTTCTTTAATCTTAAGCTCTCGCTCAAGAAAAGCGACACGGTCTTGAAGCTGTTTAGTGTCTTGCATTTTTTTATTTTTGTGAGACGTTGCGGCACACCCTAAAACAAAAATCATTAAAAACAACATGAAGATGATTCGATATGACATCTCGCCTCCTATTTGTTTAATTTTTTCTTTTGCTTCGGCTCCATTGTTTTTTTGGTCTCAGTCGCAGGCCTCAAAGATCGTTCTATTTTCTGAATAGCTTCAATGGTCCCTTTGCCCATAATGCCATCAATTTTTCCGTCATAAACGCCGAGGGCTTTTAACATCTTTTGTATTTCTTTTATTTTTTCTTTAATGCTCAAGGGATCAATTTTCCCATCTATAACGATCTTTTTAGGTTTTATGATATCCTTTGTAAGCAATTGACTATTTTTTAAAACTTTGCGCTGTAACTCCAAGAAAGTCTTTTTATTAACCTTTCCCGTCGGGGCCAACTGATGCTCCCGTTGAAATTTCTTAATGGCCTCGCGAGTGGCTTTTCCCATTTTGCCATCAATCGCGCCAACGCCATATCCCATTTTAAAAAGATGTTCCTGTAATTCTTTTACCCGCGGATTAGCGTTCTTACTTAACCCGATAATTTTCATTTCCTCTGCCGCGTCTTTATCTTCTTTTAAAAATTTAGCGGTGCGTGACTCAAGAGGCGCGCGATATTTCATAATTAAAAACGTAGAAATGCCCAACGCTACCACAATAAAAAAGAATTTAACAGAGGGTTTCATCGCGCCACCTCTTTCTTTAAAAATGCCGTTAATCTTATTCAATAGGAATAATGATCGTAACACCCGCTTTAAGCTTATTAGGATCTTTAATGCGATCTTTATTTAATTCATAAAGATATTTCCAACGGCTCGCCTTCCCTAATTCTTTCTGGGCAATTTTAGAAAGAGAATCATCTTTCTGAATCACATATTCTCTCGTCGAGACTTTAACAGCCGAAACCACTTCTTCTTTCTTTTCAACAAGATATTTACCTTCTTCTAAAACTTTGACTTGTTTATCTTCAGGAGTCTTCCCAGCTGGTAGCATCAGCTCTTCGACTTCCGCTATCATAAATTGCGCGTTACGATCTTTTTGCATACCTACCAAATCATTAATAGGCGCGACCGCATCTAATTTTCCGCGACTGATAATTTTAATTCGTTTTTCCGGAATCCCATTATCCAGCATAAACTTCTCAACAACCTCTCCGCGCTTTTTACCCAATTTCAAATTATATTCATCAGACCCGCGAGCATCACAATTGCCAGTTATTAAAATATCGGCCTCAGGATTGCGTTGGAGAGTTTTTACCGCTTGATTCAAAATCGGCAAATGATCATCTCTTAAATCCGCTTTGTTATAATCAAAATAAATTTTCACATTACGAATAATTTTTTTAATCAATAAAGACGGTCTGAGTTCTGGTATTTTGGCCTCAACAGGTTGTATCTTAGATTTTTCTACAGGCTTTTCCTCGTCATCCGCCTTATAATCAAAAATAATCTTATAAACATAAACATATCCTCGATTTCCCCAAGGTCTGGCCTCCCCAGGCAGCTCCGGCCACCACCAATAACCGCCTTTTTCAGTATCTTGAACCGGGGCGGGTTGCGCGTCTGTTGGCCACCATTGAAATTCTTTCTGCATTTCCTCCAATTGTTTTTTCTTTCTTATCTCACGGGATTCTTTTCCACCCCAAGCTTGCGATGAGGTGGGCCATAAACCCAAGAACAAAAAAACCATTATTAAAAAAATTCGTGTGATTTTCATTTTTCCCTCCCTAAATAATAAAATTAATAAAATATTATTTGTTTTTTTGTATCGTCACTTGATCAGGGCCTATAATACCAGCAGATATTACCGTGCGCAAGGCCTCTTCAACAGTCAAACTCGAATCTTTCGCTTGAGATTCTTTCAAAATAACCAGAAACCCGGATGTCGGGTTCGGAGCCGTCGGAATAAAAACCTTTAATAATTTCTCTTTTGTTTCTTTATCTTCAAGAGTCCCGGTTACAAAACCAATAGCCCAAACATCAGGATTAAAGTAATCCACTAATACGACACGTTTAAAAAGATTTTTTTCTGGAAGAGAAAAAGAAAACGATAATTGCTTTCCTACTTGATAAATAGTTTTAATAATTGGAATACGATTCGAAATGCTTTCCAAAATATTAAAAAATCGTCGGCCAATGACATTGCTGGCCAAATATCCAATCACATATAAAAAAAGAAGGACTAAAAGAAGCCCTAACCCGGGAATGCGAAACCCGATAAATTTTTGAATCACATTAACGATACGTTTATCAATCGCGACATAAAAGAACCACACAACAAAAAAAGACAATCCAATAGGAATAGAAGCTAAAAGCCCGCGAAAAATATACATACGAAAATGTTTCCATCGATCCGTCATAAAAATCCTTTCTAACAATCTTAGTAAAAAATTAGGTGCGTGCGCCTAAGGCCTTATCCAACATCAACATCGCCGGAGAATCATCTTTTATATAATCCAATTGGCCTAAAATTTCTGAGGCATGGCTTTCTTCTTCTACTTGCTCGGCGACAAACCATTGAAGGAAAATACCCGCAGCATTATCATTAGCCGCTACAGCAGTCTCATAAAGCTTATTAATAGAAGCCGTAACAAACTGTTCATGTTTTAAGGTTTTCTGAAAAACATCTTTCACAGATGAATAATCCACCGATGGTTTAGCGATCGCATCTAATTCAACCTCACACCCGCGCTCAAGAAGATAATGAAAAATTTTCATCGCGTGTTCCATTTCTTCTTTGGCTTGTAATTGCATCCACTTGCTACATCCAAGCAATGTTTTCTTTTCCAAATAAACTGCCATCCCTAAATATAAATACGCCGAGAACATTTCTTTATTGATTTGTTCATTCATGGCTTTTAATAATTTTTTATCCATAATGCCTCCTTCGTAGTTAACGAACACTTGCGCCATTTTACTTCGCGCAAGATGTAAATTATTCCACTTTTAAATTTTTAGAACTTTCCCAAAGCCCATGAATATTGCAATAGGATGTTGCCAGAATCGTTCCTGACTTCTCCGTCTTAAAACTGACCTCAACACAAGGTTCGGTAACAATCGTACTCGTATTTGGTCCTTTGGCGGATGCGCCATGCGCTGTAAAATCAAATTTTCCAATCTCTACCGGGAATTTTTCACCATCAGGATGAAAATAAACCGCGATCCAACTAATATGATGTTCGGTTGTATTCGGATGCGCGATTTCTTCGCCAACTTTCACTGTTATTTTAAACGCCTGCCCCAATTTTATAGCGTCTGGCGCTTTAATTGCCGGAACATGTTTCTCAGCTTTCCAATCACCGGATTGATAAACGTCTTTTATATTCGACATAACAAACCTCTTTCTTTTTTAAAATTAAAATTTTTTAAAAATACTCTTTTTCGCTTTACACACCGGACAAAAATCTTCTGGCTCACCTTCGTGGGTATAGCCGCAAATCGGACAAATATAAACTTCTTTTAAGGTAATATCTTGGCCCGCAATGACTGTTTCTTTTGCTTTTTGATACATGACCGCGTGAATTTTTTCTGCCTGTAAAGCATAATGAATGCTTTTCTCCGCTTCTTTCTCACCTTGAAATTTCGCATCCACATCATAGACGGCATACATTTCAGCTACTTCAAAATTTTCCCCTTCCATCGCTGACTGAAGGTTTTCCGCTGTCTTTCCCACGCCACTTAAAACTTTTAAGTGATTAATCGCATGGACTTGTTCGGCATAAGCAATCGCGCGAAACATCCGAGCGACATTGACCTTTCCTTCTTTTTCCGCTGTATCCGCAAAGGCCAAATATTTCATATGCGCTTGGGATTCGCCTGAAAAAGCATTCTTTAAATTTTGTTTTGTCATTTCATGCATATTTTTTTCTCCTTGTTTTTAAAATAATTGATACTACGCATATACTGAAATGGAACTTAATAGCCCATAAAAGTTTCAATCATGAGTCGTTCATCGCCCAGATTAAGATTCTTACAAACCATTTGCATAGCCGTAACCATCGCCGGCGGGCCAAAAATAAACCACACACGGTCTTTATAATCTTCAACAGTTTGTAAAATAAGGTCTTTGGTAATCATCCCTGTATAAATTTTATCGTCTTTCGGTTTCTCAGAAACCACCGAATGAATGATTTTTATGTTTTGATTTTCGTGTTCCCAATCCGCCAATTCTTCTTTAAAAGCAATATCCGCCACCGTCCAATTCGAATAAACCATAACGACATTTGTCGGGAGTTTTTGTAACGCAATATGCTCAATAATAGAAATGGCCGGTGTCACACCAATTCCGCCAACAAGAAAACCAATTTTGGGATGTGCCGGATTAAAAACACATTTTCCCATCGGGCCTTTAAAAAGAACTTCTTTACCAACTTTTAAACTATCTAATTTATCAGAAAATTTACTTTCAGATATTTTTTTAGTGACCTCGATGTAATCTTTGCCAGACGCGCAAGAAAATGATAAATATTTATTAAGAGCGCCGTTTTTTCTGTCTTTCTCATCAAAAATCACTTGAACAAATTGGCCAGGTAAAAAATCCAATTTTTCTTTTAAGGCAAAACGAAAACTTTCCACATTACTGGTACGTTCAATGCGTTCTATTAATTTTCCTCTAAATTCCTGCATAAAACTCCTTTTTCATTCTTTAAAATTCCTCTTATTCGCCGACGGCGGGCTAAGATCAATAATACGTTCCACGTCAATTTCAATTAAATGCTGTGGATGTTTGGGCAAATGAACCTCAAAATGCTTTTTGGTTGTCACGCCGCGCTGAATGCTCGCTATCATTCTTTTAGAAACTCTTTGAATGATACGATTCTCCCATTCTTTGACAATATGTTCTTTAATATCCGCTCGGGACACAAGTTTCGCTTTTCCCTGTAAGGTAAAACCCATAAATCGGTCTTCATCAACAACGGTTAAACTGACTGTTGAATTTTCTAAAAGATTGCGATGTGTTTTTCCTGTATATAAATCAATAACAAAAACTTTTCCTTCTTTTTCAATACCGACGAGCCCTTTAACCGAACAATGAATTCTTTTTTGAGTATCAATGGTCGATATAATAATAGCGCCTTGTTTGCTAAAAAGCTTTATGATCTCATCAGATAATTCAATCGTTTTGCCCATCGCTAAACATTTAGTTTGTTTTTAATCAGAGAAACCGTTTTATCCAAAGATTTTAACTCTTCCGCATCAGGAATAAATTTTATATAATTTCCATCGCTAATAAGTTCTAATCCTGCCTCTTGGCAAGAAGATTCTAATTCTTTAAATCCAACTGTTGACCAACCATAAGAGCCAAAGGTAAAACCATAACGATTTTTAGGTTTTAAGCCCTTCATATACATCATCAAACTTGCCATACTTGGAAGCATATGATTATTAAGCATCGGCGTCCCTAAAAGGATCATTTGAGACAGCATAATATCCGTCACAACATCAGAAATATGCGCCGTTTGCAAATTCATCAATTTAACGCTTATTCCTTCTTTATCAAGCGCTGTAAACAAATATTTCGCCATCATTTCCGTCGAATGCCACATTGTGTCATAAACAATAAGCACTTTTTTATCTGACTGATACAACGCCCATTTTTGATAAGAAGCCACTATTTTTTTAATATCGTCGGGCTTGCGCCAAATAAGCCCATGCGAGGGGCAAATCGTTTCTATCTTTAAATCTTTTATGACATCTAAAACTTTTAACACTTGCGCGCCAAACGGCAAAACAATATTCGCGTAATATTTGGTAGCTTCGGCTATAGCAATATCCAAACCGACTTCATCGACATAACGCTCGCTTGAGGCATAATGCTGGCCAAAGGCATCATTAGAAAATAAAATGGCATCGCTTTCTAAATAAGTCGCCATAGAATCCGGCCAATGAACCATCGGCATTAAAAAAAACTTTAATTTTCTCTTACCGATATCTAAAACATCTCCCGTCTGAACAACTTTAAATTTCCAATTCTTTTTAAAATGCCTCTTGAGGCCTTCTTCGCCTTTGGGCGAACAAACGATTTGCGCGTTTGGACAATATTTCAAAAGTTCATCAATCGCACCGGAATGATCCATTTCCGTATGATTAGAAACAATATATTGGATCTTGGCAGGATCAATAATTTCTTTAATGCGGGTTATCATCTCTTGAGAGCCATAAGATTTAACCGCGTCAATTAAAGTAGGCTTTTCATCTAAAATAAGGTAAGAATTATAAGTAGAACCCGATGGAGTATCGTAACCATGAAAATTACGCAAATCCCAATCAATAGAACCAACCCAAAAGATGTTTTCTTTGATCTTGTGCATAAAATACTTTTTAATCTACAGGTTCAAAATCATTTTTCCCAACGCCGCAATCCGGGCAAACCCAATTATCCGGCAAAGCATCAAAAGATGTTCCCGCAGGAATTCCATTATCCACATCACCCACTGCTGGGTCGTAAATATAACCACATACTGTGCATCGATATTTTTTCATATCAAGCCTCCTTAAGAATAAAAAAAATTATTTAATTCTAAAAACCGGTGTTATTTTAAGAAAACATCGGCTCATGTCAAGCATATTTCTTGTGACAAAAAATCTTAGGCAGATTTATTCTCAATGTTCATTTCAGCGTCAAGAACACTATTAATCTTTTGAGATATTTTAATGAAGGTATATCCTAAAAAGAAAATCAAAATACCAATAGGGACTTCACTTATTTTTCCATAAATAACGCTTACAAACACAACCAACAACCCAAGAAAAACAGGTAAAAATCCGCTACGATACGCGGTCGTGCTTAAATTCTGAAGCATTTTAATGTTTTCTTCTTTCATTTTTCCTCCTTTTATAAAAAAATTAATGATCTGCATCAGAATGAATTATGTGGGCGGTATTATAACATAAGTCTAATAAATACAAACAATATTATTTATAAGGTAAGGATTGCCCATCTTTAAGGCAAATGAAGAAACGCGGCTAAATTTTCTTGAGGCAAAATGTTAATAATAACAGGAATAAAACCGTCAAAAGAAATATTTTCTATTTGTTGCGTATCAAATTCTAATCTGTCGCCCGAACGTTCAATGGCCAGATTTAAACGATTCAATGTGAAATCAATCCCGCCGACATCTTTTTTTTCGACGCTCATCGGATGATCATAAGGCGAAACGGCTATTAATTTCCATAAATAATTTTGATATTCTTCTTTTTCAGGAGATAACATTTCTTTCTGAAAGCCCATTTTATTTATGTTTTCCTCACTATAATCCCTGCTATTCTCAAAATAATATCCAATATGAAGAGATGATCCAAACGCCATCAGTTTTCTTAATATTTCTAAATAAGAAATTCCCTCATCGCGCAATAAGTGTGAAAGACCCAAATGAGTATAAATAAAAGATATCGTTTCTTGTTGAATATATCTTGGCAAATTCTCAGCGATATCAAATATAACTGTTATCCCTTCAGGAAGTTCTTCCCATTCCTCATAATATTCATCCGAATATCCGATAATCTCGACATTAAGAATTCCCAATTTCTTTATTTCCTGCAAAAGCCCAACCAATCCTGTTCCCTCTCCACAGCCCCAATCCAAAATGACAATCGGGACATTTTTATCTTGTCGATTTTGATCAAGTTCGATAATTTTTTCTAAAATCTTATATTTTCTATTTAAATCTTTAAAAGACGTTTCAGTAAACATCCATCCTAATTCTCTAAGAAAATATCGATTTTCTTTAGAAATAATCCGTGCACCTTCAGGAATAAAAGAGAGTATATTTATCATTTTATCGCTTAATTGCGATTTCATGATCGCCCCGCCAGGAAGTTGACGCGCAATAGGATTCTTTGTTAGCTCAACTTCTTTCACGGCCATGGCCTGGTCCTTTTTTACCAATTCGCGATCAAATTCAGGGACCATATTATTTTTAGCGTCACGCAATAAGTACTTCAACGCTTCTGTATTTTCAAAACCTTTATAAGAGATCCTCTTCAATTCCCATCCTTGAAGTTGACCAACGCGTCGGCCAATCGTCGTCTCATAATAAACCTCCGGTATTAAAATTTCCTTGGCGCTACTCGTACTGAGTTTATCCACAACAAACAAATCATTATAAGGATCTCTCAGGCCCGGAACTTGATTCTTTCTAACATTCCCGTTGAAATCCACATAATAATTATTAAATAACTGTGCAAGGCTTTCTTTATTCTGAAGAGGTGATTCATAATAAAATCCAGCAGGAATTAAATCTAAAACTTTTTCTATTAAAAATTGACCTATCTTTTTTCCGCCGATTGTTCCTGATAAATGGTCAACAACGGCATAAGAAGGAATAAATCTTAAATTTTTTAAATTAATATGAAAATATTCGATAACATTTTTGTTTCTACTATTTTTTGTAATCAGAAAAGATATTATATAATTTTCAGTCCGATTGCCTTTTTCATCTAACAAAAAAATATTAATAATAGGAACACCATACGTCCCTTTGTCAACAACCAATGAATATTTCCGACCGTCATCCATGATGATTTCCTTACCATTTAGATGCTTCATAAAACGCTCTGACAAATCCTTCCAAGACAATAATGCTGGGCTTTTTATCTTTTCGATTTCATCAATCCCTTGGGAATGTAGCGCTGGCTCTTTTATATCTTCGGTCACCATCGCTTCATCAGAATCTTCTTGCGTCGGCTGAATCATAACCTGCACAACAGGCGTTTTTTCACTCTCACCTATCATCGCAAAATCATGATTCTTTTGAAGAATCTTTGAAACCTCTAAATTCGCTCCACCCGTGAAATATCTCCGCGCGACAATTTCTTTTGTGTTGGGATCATATTCTTCTCGAATATGTTGCGTAATACCTTGTTGAAACGCTTTTAAATAATTCTGATACATTTTTTCTTTAAATTGCGCGTCGTTAGGATTAACGCCGAGCGTTTTTTTCTTGTTGGAATAAATTTTATTAATAAGGCTGTTGGCGAGCGCTTGTTTATACCACGCCGCTAAAATCAACGAATAATAAATCTGGCGTAAAGGCGCAAATTGTTCGCCATCGTTAACTTCTTTTTCTAATTGCGGAATAATGATTTCTTTAATCATTTGAGCGGTCAACTCATTTTTATCACTCCTAAGTTGACGGGAATCTCGATCTGAAATTGAAATCCCTGCATTCGCAGGAATGACACCAGAATGCGTATATTCATTTTCCAATAAAACTTTTAATCGAGCCTTAGTTACATACGCCACATTTTCATTTTCATAAACAACAGCTTCACCCGGAACAATCCAAACTTTATTTAACGTGTCAATCGGAATATCGGCTCTGCCATATCGTTCATAAATCATTTGGTGAATCTTATTCCAAAACTTTTTCCCATATTCATTTTCCGGGCTCATAAGCGTAGCTGTTATTTTCTTTAAAAGAAAATCCTGCGCCAAAAGCTCTTGGCCCATCTGTGTTTTTCCAAAACCGTCCGCGATGATGCGGTCTTTTTCTTTCGGAGATAAATTCACCCACAAATCTTTTTCAGGAATCGTTAATGCGGCCAAAAAATATTTTATAAGTTTATTCGATTCTTGTTTGAGGTAATCCTTTTCGGCTCCTTGAGACTTCAAAGATGTTTTGTCTCCCAGAGATAAAACAAAATCAAATCGAAAAGGATTTTCCGGAAAAACTCTTAATCCTTTAATAACTGTTGGCTGAAAAATGCCTTTTGCGATTGGCGGAACAAATGTGGCTTGGGCATATGACAGCGTCGGCACGATTGTATTAAATAAAAAACATACTAATGCCACGCTGGAGCAAATTCTCTTAAATAAATTGTTCTTAATAATATTCATATTAATAAAAGTATGTAATATTTGTGGCAAAAATGCCAAAAAATCTATGGGTGAACCATCAACCAACGAATCTGCGCAATCCGTTTACACTTCTGATAATTGCGCTAGAATATTTTTTTCTTTCTGAAGAAGTTTTTTCTTGCGAGAAGTTTTTGTCCCGACGTAACCGCCTAAAGAACCATCAGATTTGATCACGCGATGACAAGGAATGATAAGAGGATAAGGATTTTTACGTAAAGCTTGGCCCACCGCACGCACGGCCTTAGGAGATCCCACTTTTTGCGCTATCCATTTATAACTGCGGGTTTGGCCAAACGGAATACTTAATGTCGCTTTTAAAACTTTCCACTCAAAAGACGTAAGACTTTTTTTCATTTTACTGTCATATTCTTTGTTCTTAATAGCCGATGATAAGAAACAGCAAAACGATGCGCTTCATCGCGCACGCGCTGTAATAATTTTAACGCCAAAGAATTCTCGGATAAAAGAATTCCTTGTTTTTTCCCAGAAATAAAAATTTCTTCTTCTTTTTTAGCTAAAGAAATGATCGGGATATCAATATCTATTTTTTTTAGTTCACTCAAAGCGGCGGACAGCTGGCCTTTTCCTCCGTCGATAACAATAAGATCAGGAAAGGCCCTGCCTTCTTTCTTTAATCGCGCATACCGGCGAGAAACCACTTCCGCGATCATTTTAAAATCATCAATGCCGCTGACTGTTTTAATACGAAACCGTCGATAATTCTTTTTATCTGGGCTACCATTAAAAAAAGAAATCATCGCGCCCACAGAATATGCTCCATAAGTATGCGAAATATCAAAGGCCTCAATGCGCTCTGGCCTTCGCGGCAAACGTAATAACCGCTCCAACTGTTCAGCCTCTTTAAAATAATTAATCTCTTGAGTTCCCGAATACAAAGCGCCGATAGCTTGAAGCTGATTGCGGACTTGCGCTGCTTGCTCAAAATTTTTATCACGCGAAAACCGTTCCATATCTAAACGCAATCGCCGATAAAGCTCATCTTTTTTCCCTTCCAAAACCAAGCGCACATGATAAATATTCTTCGCGTATTCACCCGAAGTCAATTTTCCAATACAAGGCGCGCTACAAAGAGCCATATGATAATCCAAACATTCTTTCAAAGGAAACGGCTGGCAGGTTCGAAACATAAAAATCCGTCGGAGAATATGCAATGCTTCTCGAATAAGCTTCGCATTCACATAAGGACCGAAATAGTCATACCCTTTAACTTTGACCCGAGGCCGATCAATAAAAATACGAGGAAATTCATCATTAGAAATAACAATAAACGGATAACTCTTATCATCTTTCAAATCAATATTATATTTCGGATGATATTGTTTAACTAAACTCGCTTCTAAGATAAGCGCTTCGGCCTCGCTTGCAGTAACAATATAATCAATGCCCGCGATTTCTTTAACCAATTGTTGCGTTTTAACATCGTTGACTTTTTTATTAAAATAAGAAGAAACTCGCTTGCGCAATGACACAGCTTTCCCGACGTAAATAATGCGGCCTTCTTTATTTTTCATAAGATAAACGCCGCTGGATAACGGAAAGGTTTTAAGAAACGATAGATTCATAAAAAGTTGATAAACATTACGAATTTGGCTTCGGCCGGTGAGATAAAAACCGTCTTGTCTTGGCCCAACTCCAAATCTTTTGCGATTGTTCGATGTTAAGCCATAAACATAATACTTCATAAAAAAACATTCCTAAGAAAAATAACAAAACCAACTTCAGCCACTCTTGCGGCCAAACAACAAAATGCCAAAAAACAAAAATTCCTATTCCGACGATTAAAGAAGCTAAAGTGACTTTGAAAAAATATTTTAAAAGATCCGCGTTCATTTTTCCAAGCCGTTTCTCAAGAATAAAAAACAAAACAAGAAAATTTATAATTCCCGCCAAAGAACTGGACAAAGCGATGCCGCCTACTTTTAAAGGAAACATCAAAATAAAATTAAAAATCGTGTTTATCGCCAAAGAAATCGCCGCGATCTTGACAGGCGTTTTAGTATCCTGAAGCGCATAAAAAGCCGTTACTAAAATTTTAACCCCTCCAAAACTAAAAAGACCTAAAGAATAAAACAACAAGGTGCTTGCTGTTATACCTGTAGAATAAACATTGAATTGACCGCGCTCAAAAAATATCCGAATGATTGGATGAGCCAAAAACATAAAAAGAATTGTCGTCGGGCACATCACAAAAAAAATATTCTCTAATGAAAAGGTAACTGTCTTTTTTAATAACTCTGTTTCCTTTCTGATAGCAAATCCGGACATGCTGGGAAGCGCGGCAGACGCTAAGGCAAAGCCGAAAATACCCATAGGAAACTGAATCAATCGATTCGCATAATAAATCGCCGAAATTCCTCCAACGCCGACGATGCTTGACAAAGAGGCGCAAAAAGTGTCAACAAAAACATTAAGCTGATAAATACCGCTTCCTAAAAATCGCGGAAGCATCAAAGAAATGATTTGAAACAATCCCGGGTGTCGTAACGTTTTCGGGAAAGAATACCGCATTCCCACTTTTATCATCGATGGAATTTGCGCGGCTAATTGCAATATCCCGCCGATTAAAACACCGACAGCCAACCCCAATGTCGGCTCTTTCATATATTGCGATGATAATAACGCGCTTACAATAAGGACAACATTAAGAAGCACCGGACTAAAAGCTGACGCCTTAAAGGACCTAAACGTAAATAAAATCCCCATACTATACGCGGTTAACCCGATAAAAATTAGATAAGGGAAAATGATTCGCGTTAAACGAATCGTCAGAAAAAGCTTTTCAGTATCCGCCATAAACCCTGGCGCCATGACCCGCACAATGACAGGAGTAAAAATCATACCTATGATTGTAATCACGCTAAGAATGATCATTCCTACTGTAATCACAACACTAATAAAATTCCAGAAAGCCTCTTTATCTTTTTCTTCCAAATATTGGGAAAAAACAGGAACAAGGGCTGAATTCGTGGCTCCCTCACCGACCATTTCCCTAAAAAGATTAGGAATCTTAAACGCGACAAAAAAAGCGTCCGCAGACATGCCCGTTCCTAATAACCGTGCGAAAATAATATCACGAATAAAACCCACGACCCGTGAAACCAGCGTGCCGAATGACAAAACGGTTGTCGAGCGCATAATCGAACGACGAGAATCTTTATGTGTCTGCGCGGTGGATTTATTTATTGACATAAAACGCCCTTATTTGATATATTATTGCCCTTATAAGATAAAAAAATGATATCAAAATATTTTATATTTACCTAACAAAGGAGTCAGCCTTGCCACAAAGAAAAACAGCGATTAAAGATGTCCGAAAAAATTATCGCAATAAAATGCGCAATATGGATATCAAAACCGACCTTAAAAAGACGGAAAAAACATTTTTAAAGTCCGTCACGGATAAGAATAAAACAGACGCTCTACAGAACCTAAAATTACTTTATAAAAAGATTGATAAAGCCGCTAAACGCAATATCCTTCATAAAAATACCGCCGCGCGTCAAAAATCACGATTTATGAAGTTAGTAAACAACTTAACTTAATAACACAAATCTCGACCGCATGAATTACATCCATGCGCGTGCGCTTAATATTTAAATCGGCCTCCTGCAAAACCAGGAGGCCTTTTTTAAATTGTTCGGAAGATAAACGTCTGTGTTTTTTCATATCGCCCCACGCCCAAATTAACGCGCCCATAATCTTAAGAGCGCTCGCCACAGGAGCTTCTTGAACATCGTCAAAAAGTTGCGACAATATATTTAAGGCCTCTGCTTGTTTTCTCGCCTTTATAGCATCAATCATATTCCAAACAGTTTTTTTAACGCCTGTTGAAAAAAAGAAAATTTCTTTTTGGGCATGATATTTAAGCTCTTTAATAAACGCGTTTTTAGAATCTTCCTGATCAGAATCAATAATTAAAATAAGATGATCATGCGATGTTTTCAAAAAATCTATAATAATCTGTTTATGCTGATCATTTAATTTTTGCGCCATCGTTAAAAGTACAACACGTTTTTTAGCGACAGCAGGCAAATCTAATAATTTTTTTTTAAGGCCATCGGGATCTAATTTCTGATGAACTTGGACAGAGATATAATCAAACGAAAGGGCTTCTAAGGAAGGAAGATATTTCTTTTTTAATGCGTCAATCTTTTGATCTTTTGCGATTCTGTCATCGCCTAAAAGAAGACATAACATTATTTTGTCTTTCTACCAATATTCAACAGTACGTTCAACAACGCGCTTGGCAAGGTCTTTAATAGCTTCTTGAACGGCAGATTCTTCAGTTGTAGCTTGTGCGCCGGTCACAAAATATGTCGCTTGGCCGACAAACGCGGATTCTGTCCACATATTTTTTTCATGCGTATTATCCCACAATTGTAAAGAGACTGTGATCAAAACACGATATTCCTGAACATCATTATTATCCGTATAGCGCAAGGCCTGCCGCTGATAATTTCTTAATTCTCCTTTTAAGACAAGATCTGCCGTATCTTCATCGGCAATCTTTAATCTTCCATTAAAAAGAAATTCATCCGAAAGCGCGTTTTTAACATCTACTTCCAACATCGGGAAATATAAATTGCGCTTATTAGCTTCAGAAAAATCAATTGCATTCTTAAATAAGGTGATATGAATAGTGTTAAGACGGCTCGGCAAGGTCGAACTTAACGTATAACCGCATCCCTGGACCAACATAATCCAAACCACAAATAGTAAAAAAGAAAATTTCTTTTTCATATTTATTCCTTATTGCCCAAAGCGCCAATCTTTTTCAACGATTCAACAGCCCAAGAACTTTGAGGATAATTATCCACTATCGATTGATAATAAACTTTCGCGGCTTTATAGTTTTTATTCTTCTCATAAAACCGCGCGGCTAAAAACGCGTTTTCCGCTTCTTTATTCTTTAATTTTGCCACTTGATCTTTCGCTTCTTGAGATAATTCTGCGTCAGGATTAGTTTTTAAAAATTTCTCAAATTCCTGAACCGCGGATTGCGTGACTTTTTGATCATACGCCGCATCCGTTGAACGTTTCGCATCGGTCTGAGCAATCTGATATTGCGCGGCTTTCGCCCATTCGCTTTCCGGATAATCATTGATAACTTTTTCAAATTCATCACGGGCTTCTTGATACAATTTTTTCTCGGCTAAATAAAGGCCGATTTTATATTGAGAAGGCGCGGCAAATTCACCATAAGGAGCATTCTTAATGACTGCTTTAAAAATATCCACAACCGTATATTCTTCCCAAGCCTGCAAAAAAGCGCCTTTGGTTTTTTTTCCATTTAAAAGATCAACGCCCATTTCATATTGTTTTTTAATAATCTTCGCGGAAAGATCGCTGAAAGGATATTTATCTATTACGGTCTGATATTCTTTAAACGCCTGATATAACTTCCCCTGTTCTTCATTTACAACGCCTAAATAATATTGAGCTTCAGGCGCTTGACGAGCTTTAGGATAATGCTTAAGAAGTTTTTTAAGCTCTTGAGCCGCTTCCTTATATTTTTTATTCTCATAAAAAGTTAACGCGTACTGTAATTGTTCTTGCGGTGTGTCTTTGACCGCGTATTTGGGATTAACCCATTTATTGGTTTCCGGCGTCCACATCCAGAAAGCCTGGGCTTGAGAAGTAATTAATAAAACAAATAATAAAGATAATACTTTTAATGATACTAAAAAGAATTTTAGAGGATTTTTCATATCGTCAACTTTACCATAGGCAGGTTTCTTTGTCAACGAAGAGGAGACATGTTTTAAGAAACCACTTTCTTGACAACATAAAAAAATCACCTTGCCTGAGAAATCCAAGCAAGATGATTTTTCTAAAAAATAATCTCCTTTTTTTATTGAACGGTTATGGTTTTAATCCTTTCCTCCAATTCATTGATCTTCTGTCTTTTTTCAATAATGTTTTGCTGGGATTTTTCTAATTTTTCCCATAACAATCTCATATCAGGATTATGGCGTAGTTGATCCCTAAAAAACATCACATCCTTATGCTTCTCGTCGATAAGATCGTCTTTCTCATAATTTCTTGCTAAATAATAATCAAGATCTTTATAAAGACGAACAAGCTCGTCATTCCTATCCCATAACGCGTTCTGCGTTTGCGCAGAATCTATCTGTGCCATGATTTTCTGCGTTATGGCTTCTTGAGCAAACCCGCGATACGCATATAAATAATCCTCAAGAAGAGCAAACATTTTTCTATTATATTGTTCCTGTTCAAAAAGTTCTTGGCGCATACGATTTTGTTCAGCAAAAATCGCTTTGAGATCTTTATCATAAGCCAAAGCCTCTTGAGCAGATTTTTCTATTCTTTGTTCAAAAGCTGCCACATTTTCTTCTTGTGGCACATAGGAAAATAATTCCGCAGAATGTTTTCCCTTTTGTTTAACCTGACCCTCATACGCTAAAGCTGTTTGATTAGCCTGCTGTTGGATTTTTTCATCAGAAACCGCCAAAAGATTAACATTTTTTCCTTCTAATGGTTTTTGAATTTCTTCTTTAGGCCCTAAAACCATTTTCTTATCAAGCACTTCAGACTTCACTTTTCGTTCTGAAAAACTTGGCCGTTCTTCAACAGGCATAGAAATGGTTTCTTCAGATTGCGAAAACGAACTTTCCTCCTTTTTAACTAAAGAAGCCGGCGCAGAGTCTAATTTTTTTTCTGGAATTGTTTTTGTTGTTTTTCCTTCATCCCATGGCTTTTCATTAGAAGCCAAAAGACCTTCTGCTAATGTCATATCAGCTTTTTGCATAGATTTTTCTGCTTTTTTAATATTCTGCGGTATTTCGGCTTTTTCAACTAAACTGCGACTTGCAATAAGATCATTTTGAAGCCTTGTAATTTCATCCTCAATATCTTTACTTAAATTCCCTAATTGATCCTGTTTAACACAACAATCTGAACGATCGCCTATAAATTGATTTTTTCTGAAAGATGAATCTGAAAGTATCGTATTTTCAGCCATTTCTTGGACTTTAAAATTTCGAGATATTTCAACTGTATTTGTTAAAGAAGTTCTGACATCCGCATAGAGGCCTCTGTCAATACCCATAGCGCGCAAACCTTCCAACGCCTCTTTATTTTCAGGGTCAATTAATAAGGCCTTACTAAATTCATGAGCCGCGTCTTCATATTGGCCACGAGCGTAAGCTGTTTTTGCCAACT